>CALBMW010001086.1 GCA_937896275.1 uncultured Myxococcales bacterium | reverse complement strand
TCTCGAAGCTGTGCCGGAGCCGCGCATCGTAGTCGTTGCAGCCGGGATCCTCGCCGTCGACCAGGCCGTCGGCGTCATCGTCCACGCCGTTCGTGCAGGGCGCGCCCGAGGCCATCTCCTCGGGCAGCCCCGGACCGCTCCTCGGATCGCCCTCGCAGCCTTCGTCGACCTGCCCATCACCGTCGTCATCGAGCCCGTTCCCGCAGGTGCTGACCTCGGTCGCGGGGTCGGCCTCGTCGGTGTCCTCCTCGTGGGCACAGCCAGGATCGAGGCGATCGATGCGGCCGTCGCCGTCGTCGTCGAGGCCGTTGGCGCAGGCGGGGATGCCCTCGAAGGGCTGCTCCCAAGCGTTGCGCAGGGCCGCCGGGACGCAGCCGCCCGCGCCGCAGGCGGGCGCCCCGGGCGCGCAGTCGGGATCGGCGGCGTCGATCAGGCCGTCCCCGTCGTTGTCGACCCGATCGGCGCACTGGCTCACCGAGGGGCAGCGGGGGCCATCGAACACGCCACCCTCGGCCGTGACGAGCGCCACGCAATCCGCGTCGAGCAGGTCGATCGTGCCATCACCGTCGTTGTCCAGACCGTCGCGGCAGCTCGCGCGCAGAGCCTCGCTGCCGTCGGCCGGGGCGCAGTCCGGATCGGCGGCGTCGGCCACGCCGTCGCCATCATCGTCCACACCGTTGACGCAGGTGTCGTCCTCTTCGGGCTCGACGGTGCGACGCAGCCAGGCATCGTCGCAGGCGCGCTGCCGCGTCAGATCGAGGGTGCGTGGCGGCGCGCCGCCGGTGAGGTCGAGCACGGTCACCAGGGGGCGGTCGGCGTGGCCGACGTAGAGCGAGGTGCCGTCGGGGTGAAGGGCCATGCGGCCCGGGAAGGGCCCCTCGCCGGGGACGAAGCCGGGCATCGTGTGAACGGCCACGACCACGTCGTCGGGCGATCCCCCGTCGCCCACCGCGAGGAGCGCGTCGAGATCGACCTCGAGCACCTCGCCCTTGCCCGGCACGCTCACGAAGGCCCGCGCCGGCTGCCCCAGCACCGGGCGCGCGCGCCCCACGGGCGGCCACACCACGGCCTCGAGCAGGGGCCCCTCGCCCAACTCCAGCACAAAGGCCTGCCGCACGCGGTCGTCCTCGCGGATGACGGACAGCGAGCCCGTGGTCGCGTTGACGGTGAACACGAAGTGTCCGTCCGGGTGGCTGCCGATGGAGCTGATCAGGTCGTCGACGAAGATCTTGGTGATGCCCGGGATGGTTCGGTCGACGTCGACCACCTGCTTGGTGCCGTCCGCGTCGTCGCTCGACAAGTCGAGCACCGCCACCTCGCCGCGCTGATTGCTGCCGACATAGCCGCGCAGCTGCCCGGACCGTCGAGGCACGCAGGCCACCGCGTCGGGGGGCTCGGCCCCTGGCGTCGGGGCGCTGACCTGCACCCAGTCGCCGTCGTCGCCGATCGAGGGCTCGCACGTGAAGCGCCCGGCGTCGTCGCGGGTGCAGGTGGCGGGATCGGTGCGCACGTAGCGCACGGCGTGGTCGCTGGCGTCCAAGCAGCGACAGGCGACGCGCCCCAGATACTCGAGCGTGCCGTCCTCGCCCACGCGCGTGCAGCCGCAGCGGTCGAGCGGCAGCCCCAACGAGGTGCCGTCGGGCTGCTCGACGACGCACCGAAACGTGAGGAACTGGGCGCCCTCGATGTCGGCCTGTTGCAGCGTGGCCGGCGCTTCACAGCCCGACGCCGCGAGGATCAGCGCGGCCAAGGTCGCCCGCGTCAGGTGAGCCCGGTCACCCATCAGGGCACCGTGGCGAGCACTTGAAAGCGCCGCGCCGAGCCAGGCTCGAGGTCGATGACCGACAAGGTGTGCTCCTGGAAGTTGCCGACGTAGCCGCGCAGGCGGCCCTCGGCGTCCGGCATGAAGGCGATGTCGTTGGGGGCCGCGCCGACCTCGATCCGCGCGACGACGGTGCGGGTGGTGGGATCGATCACCAGCACGCGGTCGTCGTCGAAGGTGGTCAGGTAGATGAGGCCGCCCCCGTCGCGGTCGACGGCCTCGCCGACGGCGCCGCGATCCAGCCCGTCCGGGGGGCGCCGCTCGCCGGGCCGCAGACCCGCTACGCGCACGACGTTGGGCGCGTTGCCGACGGGCACCGCCGAGACCAGGAGGTTGCGGGCGCGCCCGTTCGCGTCCACCGAGGTGTCGTAGATGCGGATCGAGCCGTCGGTGCTGCTGGCCACGTAGAGCAGGGTGCCGTCCGCGGTGAAGGCCAGCCCGCGGGTGCGCCCCCGCGTCGTGTAGGTGTCCACGGTGATGGGCGTCTGCTGCTCGAAGCGGCAGGTGTCGGTGTTGGCGCCGCCCGCCGTGGCGCTGCGCCCGACCGGATCGACGATCTGGATCTGCTGCCCCAGCCTGTCGCTGACGTAGGCCCACCCCAGGCTCGGATGCCGCGCGATGCTGCTGGCCCCCGCGGGCAGGTTGACGGCGCAACCGAAGGTCAGCGACTCGGCGGTCGTCCCGGCCGTCCAGCGGCTGATCACGCCCCGCCCCAGGTGGCTCATCATCAGCCCGACGCCGTCGAAGGTGAGGCCGTAGGGGTCGGGCGAGAAGCCGTCGCCGCCGAAGTCGTCGTAGGGCACGCCGCAGCGCCGCCCAGCACAGCCGAAGTGCCCGGTCCCGTCCGCGCTGCCCCGGTCGGCGGTCACCTGAAAGGCGTAGAGGCGGTTGTCGTCGCGCGTGGCCACGTAGGCCGCGACGTCAGCCTCGCCGGCGCGCCGCGCCACGAGCAGCTCGCCGCCGAAGAGCCCGACGCGCTGGGTCGCCGCGGTCAAGAGCCGCCGCTCGAAGGTGTCGTAGACGACCAGCGTGCCCTCGTTATACTTGCGGTCGAACACCCCGTTGACCGCATACAGGTAGCGCCCGTCGGGGTGGGCAGCCAGGCCCACCGGGTAGTACAGCGCGTCCGAAGGCGGCGGGATACCGGTCTCCTCGACCGCGCAGCCCATGAGCAGCCCGGCCACCACCAAGGCGGCTCGGCCCTTCGTCAGCGTCACTTCGATTCCCCTTCTCCGCGGACCGCTGCCCGCGCCGCCGCGAGGCGCGCGACCGGGACACGGTGGGCCGCACAGGTCACGTAGTCCAGGCCCAAGTCATGGCAGAAAGCGATGGTGTCGGGATCCGAGGTCTGGGCGCCGCTCATGCCGCACACCAGCCCCGGGCGGGCCTCGCGGCCCCGGCGCACGGCCAACTCGATGAGCTGCCCCACGCCCTCACGGTCCAGATGCACGAACGGATCCCCCTGCAGCACCGCGTTCTCGAGGTAGAACGGCAGGTACCGCCCGGCGTCGTCCCGGTGGATGCAGAAGGTAGCGCTCGTCAGGTCGTTCATGCCGAACAAGAAGAAGTCCGCCGCCTCGGCGATGCGATCGGCCACCAGGCAGGCGCGCGGTGACTCGATCATCGTGCCCACGGTGAAGGGCACCGGCTCGGCCTCGCGCTCGGCGAACACGCGCGCGGCCATGTGCGCGATGCGACGCCGCAACCGCCACAGCTCCTCGGCGCAGGTCACGAGCGGCACCACCACCTCGAGCGTGGGGTTGCCGCCGACGTCGAGCGCCGCCTCGAAGAGCGCGCGGACCTGGATCTCATAGACCTCCGGGAAGGTCAGCCCCAGCCGACAGCCCCGGTGGCCCATCATCGGGTTCGTCGCCCGCATCACGCGGGCGCGGTTGACGAGCACGTCGACCGGGATCGACAGCGTCTCGGCCACGTCCGCGAGGTCCTCGCGCGCCGACGGCATGATGTCGTGCAGCGGCAGATCGAGCAGCCGGACCGCCAGACGCCGATCGCCGATCACGCGCAGGATGGACCGGAAGTCGTCGCGCTGCACCGGCAGGATGCGGTCGACGACGGCCCGGCGCGACTGCACGGAGTCGGCGAACACCATCTCCCGAACGAGCGCCACGCGGTCCGACTCGATGAACATGTGCTCGGTGCGGCACAGGCCGATCCCGTCCGCGCCCATCTCGAGGGCCTGGGCTGCCTCCGTGGCGTTGTCGGCGTTGGCGCGCACCTCGAGGCGGCGGCGGGCGTCCGCCCAGGCCATCAGCACCGGGAAGGCGGCTGGTGGATCCGCCGGGCTCGTCGCCACCTCGCCCAGCATCACCTCGCCGCTGCCGCCATCGAGCGTCAGCCACGCGCCGGCCTCGACGACGATGCCCCGATTGCGGACCGTGAAGGTGCCCTTTCGCTCGTTGACCACGATGTCCGAGCAGCCCGTGACGCAGCAGCGCCCAAGGCCGCGCGCGACGAGGGCCGCGTGGCTGGTCATGCCGCCCCGCGAGGTCAGCACCCCCACCGCCCCGCGAATCGCCTCCATGTCGTCGGCCGAGGTCTCGACGCGCACCAGGATGACGCGTTCTCCGGCGGCCGATCGCACCACCGCCTCGTCCGGATCGAAGACCGCCACGCCGGAGGCGGCCCCCGGGCTGGCCGGCAGGCCGCGGGCGATGGTCTTGGGGGCCTCGTGGACGTCGACGCTGGGGTGGATGAGGCGGGTCAGGCGCTCGGCGTCCACGCGCAGCAGCGCCGCGTCTCGGGTGATGAGGCCCGCCTCGGCCATCTCGACCGCCACGCGAACCTCGGCCCGCGCCGAGCGGCGCGCGTCACGCGTCTGCAGCATCCACAAGGTGCCCTGCTCGATGGTGAACTCGAGATCCTGCACGTCGCCGAGGGCCGTCTCGAGCACCCTGCCGATGCGGTCGAGCTCGGCGAAGGCGACGGGATCGCTGTCCTCGAGGGTGGGCAGGCCGGGGCGGGCGTCGGCACGCGTAAGGGGAAAGGGCGTGAAGGCGCCGCTCACGACGTCCTCGCCCTGCGCCTGGGGCAGGTACTCGCCGAAGAGGCGGGGCTCGCCGGTGTTGGGATCGCGGGTGAAGGCGACGCCGGTGGCCGAGCCTTGCCCAAGGTTGCCGAACACCATGGCCTGCACGGTGACCGCGGTGCCCATGTCGTGCGAGATGCCCTGCGCCCGGCGGAAGCGGACGGCGCGCGGGGCGTTCCACGAGCGAAAGACGCCGATCACGGCCAACTCGAGCTGAGCGCGCGGGAGGACGGGCAACATGAGGCCCTGCTTGGCCAGCGCGTGCGTATAGGCCGCCGGCAGGGCCGCGAGCAGGTCGTCGCTCAGCGCCCGGACGGAGCCACAGCCGACCGCCTCGACGACCGCCTCGCGCACGCCGGCCAGCAAAGACGGGTCGACCGAGAAGGCCACCTCGGAGAACATCTCGATGAAGCGGCGGTGGCTGTCGAGCGCGAAGCGCCGGTCCCCGGTCTCGGCGGCCAGCGCGGCCACCGAGTCGGGCGACAGGCCGACGTCGAGGATGGTGTCCATCATGCCCGGCATCGACACGGCGGCCCCCGAGCGGACCGAGACCAAGAGGGGCCGGTCGGTCGCACCGAAGCGCCGCCCGCGGCAGGCTTCGATGTGAGCCAGCCCGCGATCCACCGCCGGCCAGAAGTCGTCGGGCAGCTTCTCGCCGGCCGCGTAGAACGCGCGGCACGCCTCGGCCGGAATGGTGAAGCCCGGAGGCACCGGGACGCCCAGGCGGCTCATGCCGGCCAGCCCCGCCCCCTTGCCGCCCAGCACCTCGATCTGATCGGCGGTGCCCTCGGCGGTCCCGTTCCCGAAGGTGTAGACGCGCATCTGCTCCGTCGGGGCCGAGGCCGGCGAGCTGCCGGCGGTGGGGGGCGCGACCTGCAGAGCCGCGAAAAATCAGGGTCTTCTACCCGAAGCGGAGCGCGGCGGTCAATCGCGAGGGAGGCAGAAGTGGGCGCCCTCGACGGGACGG
>CALBMW010001085.1 GCA_937896275.1 uncultured Myxococcales bacterium | reverse complement strand
GCACCACGCCGTCCAGGCCCGCCGCCGTGGCCACCCGCAGGATGAGCCCCACGTTGCCCGGCGTCGTGATCCCGTCGAGCAGCAGCGCCGCCGCCGCCGCGCCGGGGGGCACCGTGTCCAGCGCGTCCTCGACCGCCGCCATGCGCGCGACGCGAACGTCGGCCACCGCGCCCTGATCCTGCCGCTCGTTGCGCGACAGGCGCGTCACCTCGCGTGGCGCGACGCGATGCAGGGGCACGCCGCGCGCGCGCGCCGCCCGCTCGATGTCGGCCACCACGCCGCCCTGGGCGTTGTGCGCCAGCAGCACCTTGTCGATCTCGAGGTCGTGCTGGTCGAGCGCCTCGAGCACCGGCTTGCGGCCGTAGATCGTGACGAAACGATCGCGCGGGTGGCTCACGCGCTCGGGCGAGCCAGCTTGGGGATCGGTCCGGTCACCGCGCGCAGACCCTGACCCAAGGCCAGCAGCCGCTCGGCGGTGACGAGGGCGTCCACCGGCCACAGCCCGCGGGGCCGCGGCTGCTGCACGCCCGCCAAGCCCGCGATGGGCCGGCATGTGAGCACCGCGCCACGCCACGCCGCAGGGATGCCGTCGCGGCCGTGCACGGCGCCGAGCAGCGCGCCGGCGATGCAGCCGTTGGTGTCGGTGTCACCGCCCCGGCCGACCGTGTCGACCAGGCCGCTCTCGAAGTCGGGCGCGTTGTTGAGCTGGTAGAAGGCATTCTGCAGGGCCAGCAACACCCAGCCCTGCTGCTGCATGAAGTCCGCCGGCGGGGCGGTCGCCGCGGCCTCGAGCGTCCGCAGGACGTCGGCGTGCAGCCCCAGCGCCCGCGCGCCGGCGAGGGTGTGGTTGTACACCGCGCGGGGCCCGGCCCCTTCGCGCAGCGCGAAGGCGACGCCCAGGGCGAAGGCGACGTTGGCGTCGAGGCACACCGGGTGCGGGTGGGTGAGCCGCGCGTCGGCGTGCACGGCCTCCACCAACGCGGCCTCGGGCCAGACGTGGCCGACGATGCAGAGGGGAGCCACGCGCATGAGCGCGCCGTTGGCCTGGCTGCTGCGGCTGGCCGCTGCCCGCGCCCGGGCGGCGGGGTGATCGCCCGTCGCCTCGGACAGCGCGATGCTGGTGGTGCGCCCGACGTCGAAGGGCCGCGACGTGTACCACCAGCGGTAGGCGCGGGCGACCGTGTCCTCGTCGAAGCCGCGCGCGTCGAGCAGCGCGCGCGCCAGCGCCATCGCCAACTCGGAGTCGTCGGTGGGCTGACCGGCGACGGTGTGGTGGGTGCCGCCGTCGCGGAGCGCCCGCACGCCGCCGGGCCAACTGAGCGCGATGTCGGCCGGATGGTCGAACTCGACCTGGCTGCCCAGCGCGTCGCCCACCAACTGGCCCAGCCAGCAGCCCTGGCCCCGGCAGAGGTGGGCGGCGTCGGTGATCAGTTGGCCCACCATGGGGCGAACGAGGTCGATCTCCTCGGGCGGATGCCAGGGCCCGTCGAGCGACGGGCGCCAGTCGCGGCCCGCAAGATCGGCGCACACCGTGGCCGCGCCGCCGAAGCAGAAGCCCATGGGGGGAGGGTCTTCATAGCGGTAGGTGACCGGCCGGGCGCGGTCGTCGACCAGCACGCCACCTGCGCCGCGCAGCAGTGCGTGGCCACCGGCCACATCGAAGGCGCGCGGCCCATTGAGCGACACCGCCGCCACCGCGTCGCCGGCCGCGGCCAGGGCCAGCCGGTAGGCGATGCCGGGGGCGGGTCGATAGCGAGCGGGCGCCACGGCGCGGGCGTTGGCCAGCGGGCGTCCGTCGGCCGCGTTGGACACGAGCACCACGTGGTCGCGGCCCAGCGCGCTCGGCCAGGTGCGGTCGGGCAGCGGCTGCCCATTGCGGGTCAGGGGCCCGCAGCCCTCGGCCCAGGCGATGAGATCGCCCCGGTCGTCGGGGGCCGCGTAGGCATAGACGACGCCCAGCACCGGCAGGCCGTCGCGCACCAGGCCGATGGAGATCGAGGAGCCCCGGTGGCCCTTCTGAAACGCGGCGGTGCCGTCGTTGGGATCGACCAGCCAGAAGGGCCCGCCGGGCGCACTTGGTGGGCGATCGAGATCGGGCCGCTCCTCTGCCCGCAGACCCACGTCGGGGAAGGCGCTCGTCAGGCGGTCGCGCAGCATCGCCTCGACCTCGGCGTCCACCGGCGCGCAGCCGTCCGCGCCACGAGGGCCGGTCGGCCGGTGCAGCTCACGCCGCAGCAAGACGCCGACCTGCCGCGCCGCATCGATCGCCACGCTCAGGGCCTCGTCCAAGGAAAACATCAGCAGAACCTGCCCGGGTGCTCGTTGCCGCGCCCCTGGTTAGCAGATCTGCTGGGTGGAGGAAACCGATTGCGTGCCCTCTGGCCGGGCGCGGCGTGACTCCGCGGCACACCGCGGCGTGAACACGGCGCCCGGAGGCACGTCGGGGGCCCACGAAGACCGGCCCTCGCGGCTTGGAACGGCAACTGCAGATGCCGCTCGCCGAAGCCGGGGCCAACCCCGCACCCTTTGGAGGATCCCATGAAGATTGCGCCCGTCCTGCTCACCGCCCTCCTGCCCCTCGGCGCCTCGCCGGCCCTCGCCGACAATCACTTCCTGCTCGAAGCCCAAGGCGGCCTCACCAGCCCCCTCGGCGTCGACGCCCACGTCGATGAGGGCGCCGCCTTCGGTGGCACCTTCGGCTTCGGCGGGCGCATCAAGGGCTTCGCGCCCGCCTACTACCTGATCGGCACGCTGGGCCGCGCCGGCTACGACTTCACCGGGCCACCGAGCTACGGCAGCGCGCACGTCGAGCGCGACCAGATCGACTGGTCGCTCGGGGGGCGCATCTACCTGCCCGTCAGCGAGCGCCTGCGCGTGCTGGCCCAGGTCGGCTTCGGCGAGACCTACGACAAGGCCCGCGTGAGCCGCGCGGGCTACCGCACGCTGCTGCTCGACACCGAGGTCTTCACGGTGCAGACCCAAGTGGGGCTGCAGTACCGGCTCAGCGATGCGCTGTCGCTGGGCCTGAAGGGCGAGCTGTCCTTCTACCCGGACAGCGAGGAGCTTCGCCTCGCCGGCCTCAGCGCCGGGCTCGGCGACGACGACGAGGGCGGCTACGGACGCGCCGGTATCGCCCTGACCACGACCTTTCATTTCTGACGAGCGCCGGGTCGTCGCGCATCGGGCCGGGTACGCTCGGCCGCGGCGACGGTGACCTCGGGGGGACCATCGGATGAGCATGCATCGTTGCCACGGGGCGCTGGGACTCGCCCTGATCGCCCCTCTGTGCCTGGCCTGGACGGGTGGCGGCGAGGCGCGCGGCACCTGGACCGAGGGCGAGGGCAAGACGATCCTCGCCGAGCGGCCCCTCGGGGGTGACGCGGTCGTCCAGCTCGCGCCTGACGGCGAGGTTCAGGTCGTCGCCACGATCGACCTGCCCGGGGGTGTGGGCGACGCGGTCCTCGGGATGCACCTCGGCTCACGGATCTGGCAGCTCGGCCCGGTCCCCCTCGACGACGCCGACGTGGATCTGCGTTACACCGAGTACGGCGAGGACGGCGAGGTGCTGTTCCGCGGTGACGCCGAGCCGGAGGGCACGGTGCGGATCTACGGGGATCTCGCGGGGGGGCTGGTCATCGAGCTCGAGGCCGACCTCTTCGAGCGCGACGACGCCCGGATCTGGCGCCGCCTCCACGCGGCGCGCTTCGTGGTGCGGCCCACCGGCCGCGACGAGGGCCTGCGCGATGGGCCGGGCGACGACGGCGTCAACGTGGACGGGGTCGTGGTCGGGGGCTGCGACGACGGCTGGGACGACGACCCCGACGAGAGCTGGAGCAGCGACTCGAGCAGCGGGTGCGAGGGCGACGGCCTCGACGGCGGCGACTCGGGCGGCTGTGAGGGAGACGGCCTCGACGGCGGTGACTCGAGCGGATGCGCGGGGGACGGCCTCGACAGCGGGGGCTCGAGCGGCTGTGACGGCGGCGGGTGCAGCGGCGACGCGCTGGCGGCCGGTTCGGGGCGGCCACGCAGTCGCTGGGCGCTGCGGCTGCTCAACTGGGCCCCGTGGGTGCTGATGTGCCTGGCGATTCGGCTGCTACGGCGTCGACGAGCGTGAGGCGCGTGAGGCGCACGGTCGCCTCGAAGATGCCTACAGCCAGCCCGCCTCGCGGTACCAGGCAGCCGTCTGGGCGAGGCGGTCGGACAAGCTCACGCCCAACTTCAGCCCCAACTGCGTCCGCGCCTTCTCCGAGCTGCACATCCAGGAGCCGGCCGTGGCCTCGCGCGCCTTGTCGATGCCCAGCAGGGCGGGCTGGCCACGCACGCGCGCGGCGATCTCGGCGATGGCCGCGACGCCCCAGGTGAACGCTTGCGGGGCCGGCACCACGCGCAGCTTCTGGCGCCCGACGGCCCGCGCGAGCAGGAGGCCCAGCTCCGCATAGGTCGGGTGCTCGGTGTCGCCCGCGTAGTAGAGGCCGCGGCCGCGCGTCGCGTCCGCGTCGAGGCGCTCGCCCGCCTCGGCCGCCCGGACCATCAGCTGCGCCAGATCGGCGGCGTGGCACAGGCTCAGCCGCTGAGCGCGTGGCCCGGGCACCACGTGCCAACCCTTGGCGGCCATGCGAAAGAGGTCGAAGGTCTCGCGGTCGTGCTCTCCGAAGACGACCGGCGGGCGGACGACCGTGATGGGCACCCGCGCGCTCAAGGCCCGCGCGGCCCGCTCGGCGGCGAGCTTGCTGCGCCCGTAGTCGCTGACCGGCGTCGGCGGATCGGCCTCGACGTGGGGCCGCTCGGGATCGCTGGGCCCGGCGACGGCGATGGACGACGCGATGACCAGCACCGGCGGCTCGCGGGCGGCGGTGCAGGCCTCGGTGACGTGCTGGGTGCCGCCCTCGTTGATGCGCCAGAGATCGTCGTTGCCTGCCGCGCGGATCGAGCCGGCGAGGTGGTAGACCGTCTGCACGCCTGCGACGGCGGGGCCCAGCGTGTGGGGCTGAGTGACGTCGCCGACGCGCAGATCGACCCCGAGGGCGGCGATCGCGTCGGTCTCGGAGGTGGGGCGGACGAGGCAGCGCACCTCGTCGCCCATCGCGACGAGGCGATGGACCAGGTGGTGGCCGATGAAGCCGGTGGCGCCGGTGACGAGCACCCTCAAGGCAGCCTCCCTGCGCCCGACGTCCGCCGCGCTGGCGCGGAACCGTCGAGAGCCCAAGGGGGCACTATCCTGCGCAGCGCGCCCGTCATCAAGGGGCGCGACGCCGAGTGACTCGCAACGAGGTCGTTCCCAGAGGGGCGCGGCTGGCCGGGATTGCTGTGTCGGGCGTTGCTGTGTCGGGGATTGCTGTGTCGCGGATTGCTGTGTCGGGGATTGCTGTGTCGGGGATTGCTGTGTC
>CALBMW010001084.1 GCA_937896275.1 uncultured Myxococcales bacterium | reverse complement strand
CTGAGCTGCGTCGCGCGCTGAGCTGCGTCGCGCGCTGAGCTGCGTCGCGCGCTGAGCTGCGTCGCGCGCTGAGCTGCGTCGCGCGCTGAGCTGCGTCGCGCGCTGAGCTGCGTCGCGCGCTGAGCTGCGTCGCGCGCTGAGCTGCGTCGCGCGCTGAGCTGCGTCGCGCGCTGAGCTGCGTCGCGCGCTGATCAGAAGGGGCCGAACAGGCGCGCGGCGTTCGCGGCGGTTGACACGATCACTGCGTGGGCGGTGCAGCCCCGCGCGGCGGCGACCGCGGCGGCGATGGCGGGCAAGAAGGCGGGCTCGTTGCGCCGAGGCAGATCGGGCGGCGCCATGTCGGGGGCGTCGGTCTCGATGAGCAGGCGGTCGAAGGGGATCGCGGCCGCCGCAGCGCGCAGCCGGCGTGACCGCGGATGGGCGACGAGGCCGGCGACGCTCAGGTGAAGTCCCAGCGCGCAGAAGTCGCGCACGAGCTCGGGGCCGCCCGACCACGCGTGCACCATGCCCCCCGCGGGCGGCAGGCCGTCGCGTCGCAGCAGGTCGAGGGCGCGGGCGTAGCAGGCGACGAGGTGGAGCACGACGGGCAGGTTGCGCTCGCGCGCGAACGCGAGGTGCGCCCGAAAGGCCGCCTCCTGGCGGTCGAGCGTGGGTGCGTGGGCGGCGCGGCGATCGAGGCCCGTCTCACCGACCCCCACCGCGGCGTGGGCACCGACGAAGGCCTGCGGCAGAGCGGCCAACGCGGCGTCCACGTCCGCCCCATCCGCCACCGCGACCGGGTGCAGGCCGGCGGTCCACTTGACGCCGGGGCGCGCCGCCAGCGTGCGTTGCGCCCCCCACGCCTCGGGCCCGACGCCGGCCACCACGAAGCCGCGCACGCCCACCCTGTGCGCGCGCTCGAAGACCGCGTCGCGATCCGCCGCGAAGTCCTCGACGTCGAGGTGACAGTGTGCGTCCACCGCATGATCGAGCGTGTCCACGCACGGCACGCTACTCGACCCTCGTGGGCCGGGCCAGCGCGACCGAGCCGCGGGGTCGTGGGCCAGGGGTCGGTGCCAGCGGTCAGGTGCGGGATCCGGGGTCGGTCAGAAGCCAGCAGCCGCAGTCGCGCAAAGGGGACGCGTGAGGCTCCCTCAGAATGTCGGCGGCGTGGACGCGCTGACGATCTCACAGACCTCGTCCCCCTCGTTGCGGAAGCGGTGGGGGATGGAGCTCGCGAACTGATACGCGTCCCCTCGCTCCAGGACGCGGGTCTCGTCTCCGACCGTCACTGTCACGCGGCCCGCCACGACGACACCCGCTTCCTCCCCATCGTGCTCGAGCATCTCGACGCCGGTGTCCGCGCCCGGCGCGTAGGTCTCGTGGAGCACTTGCAGCGTGCGACCCGGAATCTGTGCGCCCACCAGGCGCAGCGACAGCGACCCCGTACCGACCTCGACGAGGTCCGACGCGCCGAAGAACGCCGACCGCTCCGCCTCGGTGTCGGGGCCGAAGAACTCCGCCAGCGAGACACCGAGCGCCCCGACGAGCATCCTCAACGAGGCGACCGAGGGGCTCACGCGGTTGTTCTCGATCTGTGAGATGGTCGCGTGGGCCAGGCCGGAGCGCTTGGCCAGCTCCCTTTGCGAGAGCTCATGACGGACCCGCAGCGCCTTCACGCGCTGGCCCAGACTCGCCTCGGGCGAGGGGCGTGGCTGCGCTGCGTGCGCATTATCATGAACGTTGGTGTGGTGTGTCATCTCGTCATCCGTTACATTGCAGCGAGAATTTAGCATGATCGACGCTCCATGTCCAGCCAGGCGCGCACGCGGCACTGCAGCAAGTGGTTGATATAATGAGCACGTCATTCGGAGACGCTTCGCCCCCCGGTTCGCCCGCCGGTTCATCCTCGGCGCCCGATCGATCGATCGCGCTGCTCGCGCGACGCGCCGCGGTGATGCCGCGTGGCATCCCCCGCGTCACACCGTTCGTGATCGACCGCGCGAGCGGGGCGGAGTTGTTCGATCACGAAGGCCGGGCGGTCCTCGACTTTGCGAGCGGAATCGGGGTCATGACCGCGGGCCACGCCCGGGCCGAGGTGATCGAGGCGGTCACGAGCCAGGTCGCACGCCTGCAGCACCTGTGCATCCACGTGGCGACCTATGAGCCCTACGTCGCGCTGTGCGAGCGCCTCGTAGGGCTGCTGCCTCACGGCGCCGCGACGAAGGCCATGCTCCTGAACTCAGGGGCCGAGGCGGTCGAGAACGCCGTCAAGATCGCACGCCAGGCCACCGGACGCCCCGCCGTGATCTGTTATACGGGCGCGTTCCACGGGCGCACGCTGCTCGGGATGAGCCTCTCGTCCAAGGTGTCCTACAAGACGGGCTGCGGGCCCTTCGCCCCCGAGATCTACCGACTTCCGTTCCCGGACTTCCTGCGTCACGGGGACGGTCTGTCACGTGACGCTTTCGTCCATCGGGAGCTGGCCCGGCTGCGATCGACGCTGGTCGACACCGTCGCCCCGAGCGACGTCGCGGCGGTCCTCGTGGAGGTGGTGCAGGGCGAAGGCGGGATCGTCCCGATCCCCGGCGCGTACCTGAGGGGGCTCCGCGGCGTGTGCGACGAGCACGGCATCCTGCTGATCATCGACGAGGTCCAGACGGGCCTCGCGCGGACGGGCCACTGGGCCGCCTCGGAGCACTTCTCCGTCACGCCGGACCTGTCCACCTGGGGCAAGGCCCTGGGTGGTGGGCTGCCCCTCGCGGCGGTCCTCGGCCGCGCAGACGTGATGGACGCCGCGGCGCCCGGCACCATCGGGGGCACCTTCGGCGGCAACCCGGTGGCGTGCGCAGCCGCGATGGCCACACTCGAACTCATGGAGAGAGAAGATCACTGTGGGCGCGCGACCGCGATCGGCGCGCAGGTCGCGGGCCGCCTCTCGGAGTTGAGCGCGCGCCACGAGGTGATCGCGGACGTGCGCGGGCTCGGCGCCATGATGGCGCTGGAGTTCTGCGAAGGCGGTGACCCGGCCCGTCCGGCGATGGCATTTACACACGCGGTGCTCGCGCGCTGCCATGAGAGAGGGCTGCTCGTCATCGGCGCCGGACCGCACGGGAACGTGCTCCGCGTGTTGCCGCCCCTCGTGATCGGCGACGCAGCGCTCGCGCGAGGACTGGAGATAATCTGTGACGCGGTGGACGCCACCGCGAGAGGTAACCAATGAGACCATTCTCGATCGCGGGCCTGCAGCTCGAACTCTCGCCGATGGGGAAGAACCTCCCTCTCGTGAAGGCCCACATCCATCACGTGGTGGCGGTGTTTCCATGGGTCCAGATGGTGGTCCTGAGCGAGCTGTGCGTCCACGGGCCCAACCCGGCCAACGCCGAGCCGATGCCAGGACCCACCGAGCGAGCGCTCCAGGAGGTGGCCAAGCAGCACGGGATCTGGCTGGTGACCGGGTCCGCCCACGAGCAGTTCGAGGCCAAGGTCTACAACACGGCCTCTGTCATCGCACCCGACGGGCGCGTCGTGTTGCGGTACCGGAAGATGTTCCCGTTCCAACCCTACGCGGGCAACACCTCCGCCGGCGCCGGCTTTGGCATCTTCGACGTCCCGGGCGTCGGCCGCTTCGGCCTCTCGATTTGTTATGACATCTGGGTCCCCGAGACGTCGCGCACCCTCGCTTGCATGGGAGCTGAGGTGCTGATCCACCCGACCATGACCGCCACCGTCGACCGGGACGTCGAGCTCTCGATTGTCCGGGCGACGGCCGCCGTCAACCAGATGTACGTGTTCGACGTGAACGGAGCCCGCGGAGGCGGCGTGGGACGGTCACTGGTCGTCGGCCCCGAGGGCGACGTGATCCATCAGGCCGGCGCGTCCAACGAGCACTTCCCCCTGGAGCTCGACCTCGACCGGGTGACGCGCACGCGCGAGCGCGGGCTCCATAACCTGGGCCAGCCCCTGAAGACCTTCCTCGAGGCGCCGGTGCGCTTCGAGGTATACGACCCAAAGTCACCGCTTCGTGAAGGAGTGCGATCACTCGGTCCAGTCAAGATGCCTGGCAGGCCCGAGATCAAGGGGGTGGTGGCGTGAGCCCTGGCGACGAACTCTCGTCTGATGTCGAGGCGCTCTCCGTCTCGCGGACCACGAACCTCTACGGCCTCCCGCGACTGCGCAGCGACCTGTGGAATCGAATGCGGGACGCGGCGCGGCGGCTGCGTCGGACGGTCGAGGGGCAGGACGAGAGGATCTCGTTGCACGCGCTCGTGCAGGCGTTCCTCGCGGCGCTCCGTCCTCTGGAGCGCTATCACGTGTTCCCGGGGCCCACGATCCTCGCCCACGTCCAGCGCCTGCTCGACACGGGCGCCTACGACGAGTTTGCCCTCGCGGCGAGCAAGATCGCGCGCGTCCGCTCCGCCGGCAGCTACCGACGCATCGACCTCGCGGCCGCTCGCACGACGGGTTTCCTCGAGCTGGTGACGCGCGGCCACTGCGGGCTCCGGCTGGGCAAGGTGGATTCGCGGCCCTACTTCGAGGTCTTGCTCGTCGATGAGAACGACGACGAAGATGACCTTCGCCTGAAGCTTCGGGCCCTCAGGAGGCCCGATGACAGGTTCCGTTACGAGATTGTGGTCGTCTCGTCCTTCGAAGACGCGCTGGTGGCCGCCGCCGCGAACCCGTCTCTCTCGGCCGCGGTGCTTCGTTTCAGCTTCCCGTTCACGGGAGACGGCGTCGAGGGCGAGCTCACGGATCGCCTGTACACGCTCCTGGGCGAGAGTCGGCCACAGCTCGCCGGGCTCAAGCCCGGGCAGCGCACATCCAGGCTCGGCACGCTGCTCGCCCGCCTCCGACCGGACCTCGACCTGTTCCGCGTCACCGACGCGCCCGTCGAGAACGTCGTCGGGGCCAACGCGGTCTTTCGGCGTGTCTTCTTTCAAGTGGAGGATCACCACGACCTGCACGTGAGCGTGCTGAGCGCCCTGGGCGAGCGCTACGATACGCCCTTCTTCGACGCGCTGCGGCACTACGCAGAGCGCCCGACGGCGATGTTCCACGCGCTGCCCGTGTCCCGGGGCCGGACCATCGCCAAGTCGAACTGGATCGGCGACTTCGGCGCCTTCTATGGCTCTCAGCTCTTCCTCGCTGAGACATCAGCCACCACCGGAGGGCTCGACTCGCTGCTGCAGCCCTCCGGCTCCCTGAAGAAGGCCCAGAGCGTCGCAGCGCGAGCGTTCGGATCGGACCACACCTACTTCGTCACCAACGGGACCTCCACGGCCAACAAGATCGTCGTGCAGGCGCTCGCGGGTCCGGGCGACCTCGTCATGCTGTCGCACGACTGCCACAAGTCACATCCGTATGCGTGCATCCTGGCAGGCGCGCACCCGATCTATCTCGACGGATACCCGCTGACGGATCTGTCGATGTACGGCGGCATCCCGCTGTCGCAGATCAAGCGTCGTCTTCTCGAGCTCAAGCGACTCGGGCAGCTGCACCGGCTCCGAATCCTGCTGCTCACGAGCATCACGTTCGACGGGATCTGCTACGACCCCTACCGGGTGATGCGCGAGGTGCTCGCCATCCACCCGGGCATCGTCTTCGTATGGGACGAGGCATGGTTTGCCTATGGTCGCTTCTCGCCTCTGGCGCGACCCCGTACGGCGATGGACGCGGCGCGGCGGCTCGAGGCGGAGATTCGCAGCGCAGAGTATCGAGCGGCGTGGGATGCGTGGCAGCCCCCCCCGGAGGACGACGTGGAGGCCTGGCTCACCACCACCATTCTGCCCGATCCGACGCGGGCCAAGGTCCGCGTGTACGCGACGCACTCCACGCACAAGACCCTGACGGCGCTGCGGCAGGGCTCGATGATCCACATCTGCGACGCAGACTACGAGCGATCGGTCGAGGGGGCGTTCCACGACGCGTACATGATGCACACGTCGACGTCCCCCAATTACCAGATCCTGGCCTCATTGGACGTCGGGCGCAGGCAGGCCGAGTTGGAGGGGTATGCCCTCGTCGGCGAGAGCATCGACCTCGCCCTGGTGCTCCGAGAGCGAATCGGAACGGATCCGTTGCTTCAGCGGTACTTCCGCGTGCTCGGCCCGGGCGCGATGGTCCCCGGGCCGCTCCGAAGCTCCGGTATCACCCGGTATATTGAGCCTGACGGCGCGCTGGGGCCGCTCGAGGTGGCCTACGCTCACGATGAGTTCGTGCTGGATCCGACCCGCGTCACGGTGCACGTGGGCCGCACCGGAATGGATGGAGACACCTTCAAGACGCACTTGATGGACCACCACGCGGTGCACATCAACAAGACCTCGCGCAACAGCGTCCTGTTCCTGGTCCACATCGGGAGTTCGCGCGGCACCATCGCGCACCTGGTGGGCGTCCTGACCCGAATCGCGCAACAGCTCGACCGCTGGTTCGAGCACGCGACGCCCCCCGAGCGCGCTGTCCACACCGCGCGGGTGCGGGCGCTGACCGAAGAGCTCCCGCCGCTCCCCGACTTCAGCGCGTTCCACCCGGCGTTCGTCTCGCCTGCAGACGAAGGGACCGGGGCGGGGGACCTTCGCGGTGCGCACTTCCTGGCGAGACGGGAGGGCGCGTCGCGCTTCGTGCCCCTCGACGCGGCGCTGGCGACCGCTGTCGGCGGAGGCCTGCAGTTGGTCGCGGCCTCCTTCGTCACCCCATACCCGCCTGGCTTTCCGGTGCTCATGCCGGGGCAGGTCGTGACTCAGGGCATCCTGTCCTACCTCTTGGCCCTCGACACCAAGGAGATCCACGGGCTCAACCCCGAGCTCGGCCTTCAGGTCTTCTGTGACGAGGCCCTCACCCCAGCCGAAAAGGAGTCCTGATGTCATCTGCCAGCCTGGTGGGCCTCTCCGACATTCGCCTGCACTTCATCCGCAACGACAGGCCCGTGCTGTTCGTCAGCGCGACCTGCTTCAACTTGATCGGCATCGACGAGTGGGTGCGGCGTTTTCGCTTCATCAACTACCTGGACTGCTTCGACGGGGCGCACCCCAACGTCCTGTCGCCGGCCGAGGTGCCCCACCTGCCGTTCACGAGCATCGAGGACATCAACAACTACCTCCTGGAGCACAAGGACGTCGTCGACTTCGTGCGTTCGATCAGCGACGGCGAGACCAAGCCCCTCGCCGTGTTCCTGATGTTCGACCAACGCACGGAGGAGCTGTGCGCCGAGCTGGGGCTCGAGATCGCGTTCCCGTCGGCGGCGCTGCGGGCGGAGGTCGACAACAAGATTACGACGACGCGCATCGCGGCGCGGGCGGGCATCGAGGCGGTCCCCAACGTGCTGACGCCGGTCGAGGACTATGAGCACCTTCGACGCGTGGCCGG
>CALBMW010001083.1 GCA_937896275.1 uncultured Myxococcales bacterium | reverse complement strand
TAGCATGATCGCGGTGTCGGCCAGCGTGATCGCCGCCAGCTCGTCACGCACGTTCACCCCGGCCAGCAGGTGGGTGCGCGTCTGCGACGAGAACTGGATCAGCACCAGCGCCAGGATGGTGATGGCGGTGATCACCATCAGCATGGCCACGCCGCGCGCGCGGGCCCGCAGGCCGCGCCGGATCGGTGGGCGCCGCGTGCTCATTGGAGGGGGTTGACCGGCTGGCGCACCTTGGGCGCCGCCTGCGTCACGAAGCGGATATCGGGGCCCTGGTCGTCGGGCGACTCGAGCACCAGGGTGATCCGGACGATCCGCGGCAGCACCTGGTTCTCGTCGCTGTCCCAGTCGCGGCGCCACGCCTCGCCACCGACCTCGTGCCGTTCGTCCCAGTATTCGAACTTGAGCTCCTTCACCCCTTCGATGAGGGGCCACAGCGTGCCCCCCTTGTCGGGCTTGTCGTCCACGCGCGTCGACTCTCGCCGGAACAGCGTCTTGCCGTGGTAGCTGTTGCGCGCGCCCCGATCGGCGCTGCGAAGGGAGTAACCGATCTCGGCCTGATCCGACTCCCGCGCGTCCTGATAGATGGGCAGGTGCGCCACGGTGGCGAAGTAAACCTCGTCCTCGCCGCCCACGAAGCGCGTCACCACGGTCGGCTCGCGACCCAGGCGCTCCACCTCGCTGAGGGGATCGCGCAGGTAGGCCATGCGAATCTCGCGCATCATGCGCACCAGCACCTGCCGCGCCTCGTGGTAGCGCTCGTTGATCTTCTCGAGCCGCGAGGTGGTGCCGAAGGTGAGCGCCATGCTGCGGTACAGCGCCGTCGAGATGCCGAGCAGCAGCACCAGCGCGATGAGCACCTCGACGAGGGTGAAGCCGCGCGCCCGGCCACGGAGATGGGATCGGCGCATCCTACTCCTCCAGGCTCTTGGGCTTGTCGGCGCCGACCGTCGTCACGAAGCGCTCCAACCTCACGGCCCGCTCGCCCAAGGCGTCGGTCCAGGTCACCTCGAGCTTCACCTTGCGGATCTGGTCCTCGATGGTCGTGAGGATCTGCGGCACCATCGCCGGGATGATCGCCGCCTGCCCCAGCACCTGATCGAGCTGCCCCTGGGCCAGGCCCAGGCCGCCCAGTAAGGCCGTGAGCTGCTCGGTCATCGCCTCGGTGGCGCCCTCGCCCATCTCGATCTTGAAGCCGCAGGCCTTCCAGCCGTAGCGCTTGAAGCCCTCCGCCCGAAAGTCGCCCGTCTCGCACCCGTCGAGCTGATCCATGCCGTCGAGCAGCAGCTTCTGCTCCACCTCGAGGAACTTGCCCTGCGCCAGCAGCGCCGCCTGCGTCATGCGGTTGCTGTAGTCGCTCATCTGAATGGCGACGCCCTCGTGCCCCAGGAGCGCGGCGAGCGCGAAGGCGAGGATCGACATGGCGATCATCACCTCGAGCAGCGTGAAGGCGCGCGTGAACGGACCGGTGGGCGGGCGTCGACTCATCGCCCCTCCTGCTCCTCGTCGGCGGGCCGTCCGAACTCACGATCGGGATCCAGCTTGCCCACGCGGCTGGTCACCTTGCCGGTCCAGGGGTGCACCGACAGGGTGTAGAAGCCGCTGTCTCCGTCGGTCGTGTAGATCATGGCCGGCTCGACGAAGCCGTTCGGGAAGAAGTGGATGTAGGCCTTGCCGTGGCGGAAGACGTCCTCCTGATTGCTGGTGAGCACGCCGTCGATGCCGATGCCGCGCTCCATGGCGATCTCGGGGATGATGTCGTCCTTGGCGTAGGCCGTCTTGCCGGTCGCCGGCGCCTCCTCGTCGTGCTTGCCCTGCCTCTTCTTCTTGTCCGTGTCCTCGTCCTCGTCCTTCGCGTTGGGGTCGAGCCCCTCCTTGCGCTTGTCGCGGCTCAAGAAGACCGGCTCCTCGGAGGCCTCGACCCAGTAGCGGTCGGCGTCGATGTCGATCACCAGCCGCAGGTAGTTGCCGCTGGCCACCGCGCGGCTGTAGGCATAGCGCATGGCGGCCGCCAGCCGGTTGGTCTGCGTCCGCAGCTGGGTGGTGCCGATCGAGCTGAGCGAGCTGACGCCGATGCCGATCATCAGCACCAGGATGCCGATCACGATGAGCAACTCCAGCAGCGTCAGCCCGTGGCTGCCGCGCCGTGCCCGGCCGTGATGGGCGGTCCTCCGCATCGATCGCGAGGCTCCATGCCCGAGGTGCCGGCGCGTCACTACTTGGCGCGCAGATCGTCCTCGGTGCCTTCCTGGCCGTCTTTACCCTTCGAGACCACCTCGAAGGGCCCGGTGCCCGTGCGGGCCGGGTTGAAGTAGAGGATCTCGTTGCCCCAGGAGTCCTTGGGCATCGACTCCACCATCGGCCGCAGCCCGTCGGGCGGGTTGAGCAGCGCCCGCAAGCCTTCGCCCTGCGTCGGGTACTCGCCCACGTTGACGTTGTACTGGTGCAGCGCCTGCTGGACCGACTTGAGGGTGATCTTGCTGGCCTGGATCTTCGCGTTCTCGAACTGGTTCATCACGGCCACGACGATGACCGAGGCCAGCAGGCCGAGGATCGCGATCACGATCATGATCTCGAGCAGCGTCATGCCGCGCTCACCCGCGCGAAGTGCGGGGCGACGGCCATGACGCAGGCCGTGCCGGGCGAGGCGTCGGTTCAGTTGGGCGCGCATCGGGGCGCCTCCTTTCGGCTGATGGGGGTCACTGGACGAACTCGTTGAGCTGAAGAATCGGCAGCAGCACCGCGAACACGATGATCGCGATCGTGACGCCCATGCCGACGATCATCATGGGCTCGAGCAGGCTGGTCAGGCTGGCGACGCGGTTCTCGACCTCGTTCTCGTAGGCCTCGGCGACCACGTTGAGCATCTCCTCGAGGGCGCCCGAGCGCTCGCCGATCGCGATCATGTGGGTCACGATGGGCGGGAAGCGACCGCTGCGCTTGAGCGGATCGGCCAGGCTGGCCCCCTCCTTCACCGCCAGCCGCGCCTCGTCGACCACCTCGACGAGCACCAGGTTCTCGAGCACGTTCTTGGTGATGTCGAGGGCGGTCAGGAGCGGCACCCCGGAGCGCAGCAGGGTCGAGAGCGTCTTGGTGAAGCGCGAGACGCCGATCATCAGGCTCAGCTTGCCGAAGATCGGGAAGGCGAGGCGCCGACGGTCCCAGGTGTAGTGGCCCTTCTCGCTCGTCTTCCAGCGCCGGAACAGGTAGACGCCGCCGCCCCCGAGGATGACGCCCAGCCACCAGTAGGAGCGCATCAGCTGGCTCGAGCCGATGAGCAGCTGGGTGATGAGGGGCAGGTCCTGGCCGCTGTCGGTGAAGATCTGCGTGATCTGCGGGATGACGTAGACGAAGAGGCCCGTCAGGATCAGGCTGCCGATGCAGACCATGATGACCGGGTACATCATGGCCGCCTGGATCTTCTGCTTGAGCTTGACGCTGGCCTCGGTGAACTCCGCCAGCCGCGTGAGCACCTGGTCGAGCGTGCCCGAGGCCTCGCCGGCTCGCACCATGTTGCTGAAGATGGGCCCGAAGGTCTCGGGGTGACCGTTGAGGGCCTGCGCCAGGCTCTGGCCCTCGCTGACGTCCTGCCTCAGCTTGGCCAGGATCTTCCGCAGCTTGGGCTTCTCGGTCTGATCCACCGTGGCGCTGATCGAGTCCACCAGCGGGATGCCCGCGCGGCACAGCGTCGCGAGTTGCCGGGTGAAGATCGCCAGATCGCTGGCCGTGATGCGCTCGAAGTACTGCGCGAAGTCCACCTCGGTGGACAGCAGGCTCTGGCCCTTCCGCGTCCCCTTGCCGATGCGCGTCAGGAACAGCCCGTCGCGCTTCAAGGCCGCGCGCAGCGCACGCTCGTTGTCTGCGTCGCGGACGCCCTTGAGCTCCTTACCGTTCTTGTCGAGGGCGACGAACTCGAAGGCGGGCAACTCAGGTCTCCAAATCGAGGAGGTCGTCCTGGGTGACGCGCAGCACCTCGGAGATGGCGGTCTGACCGAGCATCACTTTGCGCGCACCGTCGTCTCGCAGGGTGAGCATGCCGTTGCGAATCGCGTGCTTCTTCAGGGAGTTGGAGTCGACCCCCTCCATGATGAGCTGACGGACGGCGTCGTCGACGCTCAGCAACTCGTAGATGCCCGTGCGGCCCAGGAAGCCCGTATCGAGGCACTCCTGGCAGCCCACCGGCTGGTAGACGTAGCCGGGGGTGTCGGCCAGGAACCGCTCGCGCGAATAGCCCAGCTTCTCGAGCTCGACCTCGGTGGGCACGACCTGCTCGCGGCAGTGCGGGCACAGCGTGCGCACGAGGCGCTGGGCCATCATGCCGATGAGCGAGGACGCGACCAGGAAGGGCTCGACGCCCATGTCGACCAGGCGGCTCACCGCGCCGGCGGCGTCGTTGGTGTGCAGCGTGCTGAAGACGAGGTGGCCGGTGAGCGAGGCCTGGATGGCGATCTCGGCCGTCTCGCCGTCCCGGATCTCACCGATCATCACCACGTCGGGGTCCTGGCGCAGGATGCTGCGCAGGCCCGCCGAGAAGGTGAGCCCCACCTTGTTGTTCACCTGAATCTGGCCGATGCCGGTGAGCTGATACTCCACCGGATCCTCGACTGTGATGATGTTGCGGGTGGGCGAGTTGATCTTGGCGAGGGACGCATACAGCGTCGTCGTCTTGCCCGAGCCGGTGGGGCCCGTGACCAGGATGATGCCGTAGGCCCGCGTGATGAGGTCGTTGACCCGGTCGAGCACCGTGGCGCCCATGCCGATGTGGCCGAGGTCCTTGAGCACCTGGGTCTTGTCGAGCAGACGCATCACGATCCGCTCGCCATGGCTGGTGGGCACGGTCGAGAGGCGAATGTCGATGTCCTTGCCGGCCACCTTGATCTTGATGCGGCCGTCCTGCGGGATGCGCTTCTCGGCGATGTCGAGGCCCGCCATGACCTTGATGCGGCTCGAGATCGAGGCGTGAAAGCGCCGCGGCGGCTGGATGATCTCGTAGAGCACGCCATCGACCCGGAAGCGGACGGCGATGTGCCGCTCGAAGGGCTCGATGTGAATGTCCGACGCGCGCTCCTTGACCGCCTGGTTCAGGATCGCGTTGACGAGCCGGATGATCGGCGCCTCGTCATCGGTGTCGATGATGTCGATGTCGATCTCGTCGATGTTCGTGTCGCCCGACACCACCTGCTCGTC
>CALBMW010001082.1 GCA_937896275.1 uncultured Myxococcales bacterium | reverse complement strand
ATGACGTCGCCGACGCGCGATCGCGGCGCCCCCGGCGTCGATCTGGTCGATCTGCTCGCGACCCTCGTCTGCCATCCGGATCGCCCGGCCGGCTGGGCCGAGGCGGTCGAGGCCCGCGATCTGCCCTTCGATCAGACCGTATGTGCGGGCAAGGCGGGCGCGGCGGTGCGCCTCGCGCGGGTGGGCGACCACGTCCGCGCCACGGTCGCCGCGGACGGATGGCTGGCGCTCGCGGCCGGGGCAAGTCGCCGCGCGCTGCAGGTGCGCAGGGGGCAGGTCGTCCGTTGGCGACCGCCGGCGGACGCGGGGTGGGTTGGGGCGACGCTGACGCGGAGGGGGCATCGCGGCGAGGTGGCGCTGCCTTGGGCCCGGGTCGAGCGCCGCCCGGCGGCGTGGCACGTGGTGGCGGGGTGCCCCGAACTCGACAGGCGGACGCTCGTCAGCGCGCCGCGTCCGTCTCACGGGACAAGTGGTCCTTCAGCGCCGTGATGGACGAAGGGTCGCCCAGCACGATGAGGCGCATGCCCCCGCGCAGCACGAGGTGGGGCGGCGGCAGCGTGTAGTCGCGCCCGTCTTCGCCCTGGACGGCAAGCACCAGCACGTTGGCGACGTCCCGGATGCGCGCGTCGGCGAGGCTCTGGCCGTTCCACGCCGACGCGGTCGGCAGAAGGCACTCTTCGACGGTCAGTGAGCGTTGGGAGCGCTGGACCACGAAGTCCATGAAGCCCACCACGCTGGGCCGCAGCAGCTCGTGCGCCATGCGCTTGCCACCGATCGCGTTGGGGCTGACCACGGCGTTCGCTCCGGCGAGCAGCAGCTTGCGGTCGGCCCGCTCGTCGATGGCGCGGCACACGATGCGGACCGCGGGTGCGAGCTGGCGCGCGGTCACCGCCACGAACATGTTGTCGGCGTCGCTGTGCAAGGTCGCGACGACCCCCTGGGCCCGCTCGATGCCGCATTGGCGCAGCAGCGCGTCCTCGGTGGCGTCGCCTTGAATGGCGACGAAGCGTGTACCGACCCGCCGCGCGAGGCGGTCGAGGTTCTCCGGCACGAGCTCGATGACCACGACCGGGTGGTCGTCGTGGAGCAGCTCCTCCACGACGGATCGGCCGGTCTCGCCCGCGCCGCACACGATGTAGTGCTTCTCGAGGCCGTCCATCTTGCGCTGCATGCGTCGTCTCCACAGGACCGCGCGCAGATCGCCTTCGACGATGAAGGCGGTCAGCGCCGACAGGAAGTAGAAGCTCACGCCCATGCCGCTCACCAGCAGCACCATCGTGAACAAGCGCCCGCCAGGGAACTCGCCGATGGGCAGCACCTCGGCGTAGCCGACGCTGGTGACGGTGATCAGCACGAAGTACAGGCAGTCGGTCACGCGCCAGTGACCCCCGCCGATCAACCAGAAGCCGCAGGTCCCGAACACGACCACGGCCAGGACGGAGAGACCCGCGAAGAGCAGACGTCGACGCACGATCCAGGGCTGATCGCCGGCCGGATCGTGCAGTCGGCCGACCGGCGCGCCGGTCACCCTTGGGTCGCCAGCCACTCGAGATAGCGGTGGATGCGCTCGTCGGTCCAGGACTGGACGTTGACGAAGCGCAGGCGCAGGCGGCCCTGCCGGTCGATGACGTAGGTCTCGGGCAGCTTCTCGGTGCCGTAGCGCCGCATCGCGCCCTTCTCGGTGTCCAGACCGATCATCAGGTCGGTCTTGTCGGGGATCATCCCGTGGATGTCGTCCCAGGAGTCGTCGGCGCTGACCGCGAGGAGCGTGAAAGGCACGCCCCGCATCGTGGCGGCCAAGGCCTTCAGGTCGGGGAGCTCGGCTCGGCAGGGCGGGCACCAGGTGGCCCAGAAGTTCACGAAGACGACCCGGCCCCGCAGATCGCTCAGGCGTATCGTCTTGCCGTCGGCCCCGACCATCTCGATGGGCGGCGCGGGGCCATCGAGCAGCTGCGCCCCGAGGGCGTGCACCAGGAGCGACTCGGGGGTCTCGCGACCCCGTTGCAGCTCGCGGGCGATCATCCCCACCACGGTCACCAACGCGCCCACGACCAGGACCCAGTGGAGCCACCGGGGGCCCTGCCGGGGCCCGGCGGGCGTGCGCGCGTCGGGACCGCTCATCGGACTACTTCTTCAGCGCTTCGTCGATGACCTGCTTGAACTGCTCGAAGGGCTGGGCACCGCGGAGCTTCTTGCCGTTGATGAAGAAGCTCGGGGTCCCGCTCGCGCCCAGCTCACGGGCCAGCGCCTGGTCGGCCTCGATCTGCGCCTTGAACTTGCCGCTCGAGAGGTCGGCCTTGAACTTGGCCAGGTTCAGGCCGATCTCCTGCGCGTACTTGTCGATGTCCTCGGCCGACAGGGCGCGCTGGTTCTTGTAGAGCATGTCGTGCATCTCCCAGAACTTGCCCTGGGCGCCCGCGGCGAGGGACGCCTCGGAGGCATAGGGCGCGTCCTTGTGGAAGGACAGCGGGTTGTGCTTGAACACGATCCGCACCTGATCGCCGTACTCCTTGCGGACCTGCTCCAGGGTGGGCAGCACGCGGCTGCAGAAGGGGCACTGGAACTCGCTGAACTCGATGATCGTGACCTTGGCGTTGGCCGGGCCCTTGACCGCGTCGCTGGGGTTGACCTTGACCTCGTAGATCTTGTTGTCGTCTTCCTTCGGGCGGGGCGCCGGGCCGGCCGGCTTGGTGGCGCCGTCCTTGATCAGCTCGGCGTAGAGGCCGGCCTTGGGCGTCCCCTTGGCCGCCAGCGCCTTCGCCTTGACCAGCTCCTCGTCGATGACCTTCTTGAAGCTGTCGAAGGGCTGCGCGCCCACGAGCTTGCGGCCGTTGATGAAGAAGTTGGGCGTGCCGCCGGCGCCAATCCCGCGCGCGAGTTCCTGGTCGGCCTGGATCTGCTTCTTGGCCCACCCGGCCGCGATGTCGGCCTTCCACTTGCCGACGTCCAGCCCGATCTCCTTCGCGTAGCCCTCGATGGCCTCGGGCGCCAGCGCGCGCTGGTTGGCGAAGAGCTTGTCGTGCATCTCCCAGAACTTGCCCTGCTTGCCGGCGGCGAGGGCCGCCTCGGCGGCATAGGGCGCGTCCTTGTGGAAGGGCAGGGGGCTCTGCTTGAAGACGACGCGCACGTCGTTGCCATAGGTCTCCTCGATCTGCTTCAGCGCGGGACCCACGCGGCTGCAGAAGGGGCACTGGAAGTCGCTGAACTCGACGATCGTGACGAAGGCGTCGTTGGGGCCCTTGACCGGGTCGGCCGGGTTGACCGGCACCTTGTAGACCGTCTTGTCGTCGGCGCTCGGGCGCGCGCGCGGGGTGGGCGCGGCGGCCTTGGTCTGTCCGCCGGCGGTGAGCTTCTCGTACACGCTGGCGCGGTCGGTGCCGCCCTTGATCAGGTCCTCGGCCTTCTTGATCTCCTCGTCCATCACGCCCTTGAAGGCCGCGAAGGGCTGGGCCCCGACGAGCTGGCGACCATTGATGAAGAAGTTGGGCGTGCCGCGCGCCCCGAACTGGGCGGCGAGCGCCTGGTCCTCCTGGATGACCTTCTTGATCTTCTCGCTGTCCGCGTCGGCCTTGAACTTCGCGACGTCGAGGCCCAGCTCCTTGGCGTAGCCCTCGATGGCCTCGGGCGACAGCGCGCGCTGGTTGGCGAAGAGCTTGTCGTGCATCTCCCAGAACTTGCCCTGCTCACCGGCGGCCAGCGCGGCCTGCGAGGCGTAGGGGGCGTCCTTGTGGAAGGGCAACGGCGCGTGCTTGAACACGATGCGCACCTTGTCGCCGTACTCGTCGACGATCTGCTTCGTGGTCGGCAGGACGCGCGAGCAGAAGGGGCACTGGAACTCGCTGAACTCGATGATCGTGACGAGGGGCTCCTTGGCGCCCTTCGCGTAGGAGGTGCCCACCGGGATCTTGTAGACGGTCTTGGCGTCGGGGGCGCTCGGCTGGCGGTCCGTGGGGCGGGCCGAGGGCGCCTTGAAGTTCTTCTTCACGAGCGCGGCGTAGACGGCGTCGGGCTTGGTGCCGGCCTTGATCTCGTCCTCGGCGGCCTTGATCTGCTCGCCGACGAGCTCGTCGAACTTCTCGAAGGGCTGGGCGCCGCTGAGCTGCTTGCCGTTGATCAGGAAGTTCGGCGTGCCGCGCGCGCCGACCTTGACCCCGAGGGCCTGGTCCTCCTCGATCTGCTTCTGGGTCGCCGGATCGGCGATGTCCTTCTTCCACTGATCGACGTTGAGCCCGATCTCCTTCGCGTAGCCCTCGATCGCCTCGGGGGCGAGCGCGCGCTGGTTGGCGAAGAGCTTGTCGTGCATCTCCCAGAACTTGCCCTGCTTGCCCGCGGCGATGGCCGCCTTGGACGCGTAGGGGGCGTCCTTGTGGAAGGGCAGGGGGTTGTGCTTGAAGGTGACCCGCACCTTGTCGCCGTACTTCTCCTCGAGCTGCTTCATGGTGGGCAGCACGCGCGAGCAGAAGGGGCATTGGAAGTCGCTGAAGGCGACGATCGTGACCAGGGCGGTGTCGCCGCCGCCCTGCACCGCGCTCGCGCCGACCGGGATGATGTCCGAGTCGGTGGCGCTGGCCATGGCGCTCTTCGCGCTCTCGGTCTTGGCGGCCTCGCCGCCCTTGGCGGGCGCGCTGTCCGCGCCCTCGTCGCCTGTGCGTCGGCCGATGACGAAGGCCAGGGCGCCGACGACGATGAAGCCGAGAATGACAGCTTCCTTCTTCATGAAATCTCACCTCGGGGCCAGGCCAGTGGCCGGCCCATGTCTCACGGGGCCGCGCCTCGCAGGCGCCGCCCAGGGTCTGGTTACACACGAAGCGGGTTCGTATCGAGCCCGCGGCCGGGGCCGCTCACCATGAGCGACCCGGGCGGCTGAAGGACGCCGGTCGCGGCGGCGCGCCCCGCAGGGTGTCGCGCCGTGCTTCGGATTCAGACCGTCGCCGTGCTGGAGAGGACGCTCGAAGATCGCGGAGGCCGGGGCTCGGGCGCGCCGTCGCGCTCGAGGGCATGGGGTTCCGGCCACGCCGCCGTGGCGCCGGGCAACAGCCCGCGCGCTCGGGGCGGCAGAGTGAGCGGGGTGGGGGCCAGCGCGGCCGCGCCACCCGGAACGCCGGCGACGCCGCTGGGCGCGCCGGAACCGCAGAGATCGTCGTCGTCGATGCAGCGTGGTCCCGCCGGTATGCGCTGCGTGTCGGCCCCGAGCGGCCGCGGCATCGCGAGCGCCACCGGATCGCCGCCCTCCAGACAGCCACTGCCGTCGGCCGCGCACAGGCCGTCGTCGAACGGGTTGGCGAGGCCGCAATCATCGCCGCAGGCGGGGTCGTGTCCGTCGGTCCAGGGCGCGAGCCGCACGCCGGCGTCGGTCACGCACGTGCCGACCTGCGCCGCGGCGGGCGCCGCGAGGAGCAGGATGAGCGTGAAATGAGCGGCGAGACGACCCAACGTGTGCTTCCGGGGCGAGAGATGCCCGATTTGCCGGGAACCCCTAGCATTGTGCCGAGGCCGGCGTCAACGGTGACAGATGCCGGCGACCGCGTTCAGGTGGCGTCCTGCCGGGTGCTGGCCTATCCTCTGTCGGCTTTCGGGAGGCCGCTTTGGGATCGATACCGTCCTCGCTGTTGCGCGTCTTCTCGCCCATCGAGCACCTGCTCGACGATCCCGCGGTGCAGCGGGTCATGGTCGACGGCCCCGGCCGCGTATTCGTGGAGCGCGACGGACAGGTCCAGCGGGTGCCCGTGGCCTACGGCGCCGCCGAGCTCGACCGCAGCCTGCGCGCCCTCGCGCAGCGCGCCGGCAAGCCCTTCGACGCTCAGCGGCCCTGCCTCGAGGCGATGCTGAAGGACGGGACGCGCTTCCTCGCGCTCTGCTCGCCCGTCGTCGAGCAGGGGCCGGTGCTCGCGATCAGTCGGCCCGGATCGCACGGCTGCACGCTCGGCGCGATGGTCGCGGGCGGCGGCCTGAGCGGCGCGGCGGCAGATCTGCTGAGCGTGGCCTTGCGCGCCGGCGCCAACCTCGTGGTCGCGGGACCACCCGGCGGCGGCCGCCTGCGCGCCCTCGAGGCCCTGTGCGGCGAGCTGCCGGCCGACGCGCGCATCGCGACCCTGCAGGACGGCGGCGCGCTGGAGTTGCCCGGGCGCGCGCCGATCCGCCTCACGCCCCGCAAGGCCGAGGGCGAGGGTCGCAGCGTCACGGGGGGAGACCTCCTCTACTGCGCGGGGCGCATGGCCGTCGATCGGGTCGTCGTCACGGATCTGCGCCTGGCCGACGCCTGGGACGCAGCGTCACTGCTGGCCGGTCGGGCGGCGCCCGTGCTGGTGGGCATGCCGGCGATGACGACCGATGACGCCTTGTCCCGCTTCGGCGCGCTGGCGCGAGCGAGCGCCGCGCGCGACCGCGACCGTGCGGTGGACGGGCTGCTGGCGGCGGGGCTCGATCTGGTGGTGGTCGTGGGGCGGTGGGGCGAGGCGCCGCCGGTGCTCTCGATCGACGCGATTCGTGCAGTGGACGGCCGGCCCACGCGGGTGCCGATCTTCGAGCGCTCCGAGGTCGCGGACACCCTCTTGGCCACGCCCGAAGCGGCCCGCGAGCGCGCGCGCTGGGTCCGGCTGCTGCCGCCGCAGGACATGGGCGCGCCGACGCGCGTGGAGCGGATCCACGTCGCGGAGCCCAGCGTCGCGGAGCCCAGCGTCGCGGAGCCCAGCGTCGCGGAGCCCAGCGTCGCGGAG
>CALBMW010001081.1 GCA_937896275.1 uncultured Myxococcales bacterium | reverse complement strand
GGAGGAGGAGATCGACGAGATCGACCTCGAGGCCTACGGCGGGCGCATCGCGGGCACGGCCGAGGTCGACGCGGTGGCTGGACACGTCTGGAGCCGCTTGACGCTGGCGGGCGTGATCCCCGCCACGTTGCCGCTCGGGCTCGAGGGCGCGGTGCGCGACCTCGTGGACGGGCCGCTCGACGGCTGGCTCACGATCCGCGGGCGCGACCTCTACGGGAAGACGCGGGCGCTGAACACCGATCTCACCCTGACGATGCGGCCGGATCGCCCGCCGCCGGGGCTCACGCGCGCCATCGCGGTGCGCGGCGTGGCCTCGCTGAACGCCGAGACGCTGCAACTGCATCAGGCCGAGGTGCGCAGCGGCGCCGACCGGCTCACGGCGCGGGGGAGCGCGGGCCTCGCGGCCGGCACGGGGCGTTTCGCCGGGCGGCTGACGCTGGCCGAAGTGCGCGGGGTCGCGCAGGCCTTCGGGGTCCCGCTCAGCGGTGGCGTCGACGTGGCCTTCGACACATCGGGGCCGCTGACCGCGCCAGCGATCGGGGCCGAGGTGCGCGGCCGGCAGGTGCGGTATGCGGACTTCCCGGTGGCGGACGTGACGGGCAAGGCGCGCTTCGTGAAGGGGCGCCTGACGCTCGCGCCGATCACGCTCACCACGGCGGTGGGCGACGCGTCGGTGCGCGGGCACCTGGATCTGTTGCGGCGGGGGCTTCCGATGGATCTGGACGTGAGCGCCCGGCGCGTGGCCCTCGACGCCCTGCCCCTGCCCTGGGACGTCGCGGGGCGGGTGGACGCCGACGTCAAGCTCGCGGGGCCGGCGAAGCGACTGCGGATCGGGGGCAGCGCGCGCGTGTTGCAGCCACGCTACGGGCGCCTGACGCTGGGGCGCATCGACGTGAAGGGACGCTACGCGGGCGACCTGATCGAGGTCTCTGACTTGCGCGTCACCGACACCACCGAGCTGGTCGCCGCGCAGGGCTCGGTGAACCTGAAGACGGGCACCTACGAGGGCCACGCCAGCCTCGAGGAGGTCCCGCTGACCATCGCCAACCCCCTGCTGGACGAGCCGCTGCCGGTCTCTGGCACGGCCAGCCTCACGCTCGACGGCGCCGGGAGCTTCGCGAACCCGCAGGGCTCGGGCGTGCTGACCCTCGCCGGCGCGCGCTACGGCGCCTTCGACGTGGGGGACGTGCGGCTCGATCTGACGGCCGCCGACGGGCGGGTGCTGGTGCACGGGACGCTGCTCGAGGATCGCTTCACCCTGGACGCCGACGTGCCCACCAGCCCGGACGGCGCGCCCGCCCTGGCGTCCGTGACCTTCGCCGATCTGGCGGTCGAGTCGGTGCTGCCCGCCGAGCAGCGGGTCGCGGGCCTCGAGACGCGGGTCACGGGACGGGTGACGGCCACGCTGCTGCCCTTCGCCGGCGTGCTCAACGAGGTCGCCGCGGTGCTGGACGCGGTCAGCGTCACCTACGCGCTGCCCGAGATCGGCGACCTCACGGTCACCACCAACGGGCCCACCGAGCTGAGCTTCCGCCACGGCGTGCTCAACATCGATCGCCTGCAGCTGGACCTCGCCGGGCAGGTGCTGGGCATCGCGGGCACCCTCGGCCAGGACGGCTCGGTCGATCTGCAGCTCGCCGGGAGCCTCGATCTGGCCGCCGTGCAGCCCTTCTTGAAGAGCACCTTCACCGAAATGGAAGGCACCGCGACCCTGTGGCTCGAGGTGGGCGGCACGCTCACCGATCCCAAGCCCAGCGGGAGGGTGCGCCTGGAGCGGCTCGATCTCATCCCGCGCTCGGCGACCATCGGCACCGAGCTGTCGCTGGTGCGGCCCGTGGAGTTCGAGCTCTCAACGCCCTACGGCCCGTTGGCGCCGGCCGAGGGAGAGACCGAGCCGCCCTTCGGGGTGTTCTCGGTGGCGCTGCCGGCCTTCTCCTCCCCCGAGCCCGGTCAGCGGCGCCCCAAGAACCGGTTCGTGATCCGCCGCGACGACAGTGAGATCGAGATCACGCGGCTGGGCGCATGGTTCGAGCGCTTCGCGCCCACCTCGATCCTGGTCGAGGCCACCGCGTCGGGGCTGACCTTGAACGTGCCCGACACGCTGCGGGCGACGGTGAACGCAGATCCGGTCCGCTTCGAGATGTGGAGCCACCCGGTGCCCCGCCGCCCGCCCGAGACGCGCATGCGCGTCAGCGGCGACATCGAGGTGCTGCGCGGCGAGTACCTGGCCGACGTCACCAGCGCCGGCGACCTCAACCGCGGGCTCAGCGACGACCTCCGCGGGCGCGCGCGCGCGCACACCGTGAGCATCTTCGAGCGCTCTCCCATCCTGAAGCGCCTGATGCTCGACGTTCGGCTGCACGCCGACAGCGACTTCTTCGTGCGCAACCAGATCACGGTCCTGCAGATGGACCTCGAGACGCGCTTCGATCTCACCGTGAAGGGCTTCCTCGCCACCCTGCCCGGCGACGATCTCGACGAGGCGCTCCGCATCGACGGGCAGGTGGCGGTGCTGCCCGACTCGAAGATCCTTTACGCCCGCAACGCCTACGAGGTGACGCAGGGCTCGGCCACGCTCGGCGAAGGCAACTTCCTCGACGCCGAGATGGTCGCCACGCACACCTTCCGGCTTCGCACCGGCGAGTCCAGCGTCGGTAGCAGCTTCGACACGGGGGTGGGGGGTGACGTGCGGCTCGAAGAGGTGGTGCTGCGCTTCAGCGTGCGCATGGCGACGCGCGACTCGCCGCCGGAGATCGATCTCGGCCTCACCAGCAGCAGCGGCCTCAGTCAGATCGAGGTCGCGACGCTGGTGCTCACCGGTCGCTTGCCGGCGGATCTCACGGGTGCGGCTGGGGCGCAGCCGGCCTTCGACGCCGCCATCGCGCCGGTCCTGAGCCTGATCGAGCGCCCCCTCGAAGAGACGCTCGAGCTCGACCTGGCGCTGACGCCCGACACGAGCGGCACGCTGTTCATCGAGGCGGAGAAGCTGCTGAGTCGCCGGCTGCGCATCTACTCGCGCACGCCGGTGGGCGACGACGACGCCACCACGCCGCAGACCTTCGGCCTGGAGTACCAGATCAACAACAGCCTCTTTGGCGAGCTCACCAACGAGCAGACCGGCAACCTCAACTCGACCAGCGGACGCCTGCGTTGGCGCCTGAACCTCGATTGATGCGGCGCGCGCTCCTCCTGCTCGGGTTGGGCCTCGCCGGGGTGGCGACGGCGCCCGCCCGCGCCCAGGACGCGACGCCCGCGGTCGGTGACGAGGACGCGGCCGTGGAGCAGGCGCCGCTCGCAGGGCCCCCGAACGACGTCGAGACGGACGCGCCCGAGGAGCGCCCCGAGCAGGCCGTGGTCCTCGCGGTCGCCCCCTACGAGGGCCGCCTCATCGGGGGGGTCGCCCTGGTCTGCGACATCGGCGCCTGCCGCGACCCCCTCACACGCGACGTACTGCTGCGCCTGACACGCCTGACGGCCGGCGTGCCCCTGCGCGCCGCGCAGGTGGGGCGGGCATGGTCGAAGCTCATGCGGACCGGCTACTTCCGCGCGGTGGAGGTCGAGATTCGAGCCGAAGACGACGGCGTCGAGGTGCGCTTCCTCTGCGACGGCCACGTCGTGATCACCGAACTCTCGATCGAATACGCGCACGTCGCCAACAGCCTGTATCCCAAGCAGTTCGCGACGGAGATTCGCAAGCGGCTGGTGCTGCGGAAGGGCGGCAACTTCCCCCGGCAGGGCCCCGACGGCCGCTTCATGCCCGACGACCAGGCGCTGCTCGAGCGGCAGAAGCGCCAGATCGCGCTGCTCTATGAGCAGCAGGGCTTCGTGGGCACCGAGGTGCGCATCGAGCCCACCTACCACGGGCTGCACGGCAAGAAGGTGAAGGTGCGGGTGATCGTGGACGAGGGCGAGCAGCCCCCCCTCGGGCAGGTGCTGCTGTCCGGGAATCAGGCGCGCACCTATGCCGAGGTCGTGGCACCCATCACCACCGGCGAGCGGATCGACTTCTGGAAGCCGCTGTTCCGCTTCTTCGGGGTCGGGACCTACGCGCGGCGACGGCTGAAGGAGGAGCTGGACACCGTCGAGAAGAGCTACCGCGAGGCCGGCTGGGTCTCAGCGCGCGTGCGGCTGGAGCCGGTGGCGAGACAGGGTGAGGTGGTCTACCCGCGCGTGCGCATCTACGAGGGGCCGAAGCTCGAGGTCGCCTTCGAGGGCAACACCACGCTGGACGACGACGAGCTGGCCGAGGTGCTGACCTTCAGCGAGAGCGGCGCGGTCGACGACACCGAGATCGAGCAGAGCGTCGCGGCCATCACCGCCGCCTACCAGGCGGTGGCGCGCTACTACGCACAGGTCGAGTGGCGCAGCGAGCGCACGGCGACCGGGCAGCGGCTCACGTTCACGGTCCGCGAAGGGCCACAGGTCTATGTGCGGCGCATCGAGGTCTGGGGCAGCCGCGCGCTCTCACGTCACGAGATCGTCGCGGTCATGGAGACCCAGGGCATCGCCGAAGATGGCGTCATCGGCTCGCTCGGCGTGTCGGCCGGCGTGCTGCAGGACAGCCGCGTGATCAACGACCTGACGGCCATCCGCGAGCTCTACCACGACCGCGGCTTCCCGGCGGCGCAGTTTCGGTGCGCGCGTCCAGGGACCGATCCGGCGGAGTGGATCCGCATGCGCCTGCTCGCCGAGCGGGACACACCCGACGAGGACGTGGCCGGCGTCCCGACGGATCCCAGCCTCTTCGAGGGGCGCTTCGACGTGTGGAGCGACCGGGTGGGCGAGCACCACTGCTTCATCGTGGTCCCCGATCCCGATCCGCGGCTGGTCACGCTGCGGATCGAGCTGACCGAGGGCCTGCGCACCACCGTCGACCGGCTCGGCGTCGAGCAGTACATCGCGGGCATGGATCCCAAGATGCAGGACGAGTTCGCCGAATTGCTGCAGAGCCTCGGCTTCATGGATGAGCTGCGCCGCTGGAAGCCGAACGCCGGCCTCAATCGGCGGAAGCTCGAGGCGGTCCGAGGCTTCCTGCTGCGCTATTTCCACCAGCAGGGCTACCTGCAGGCCACCGTGAAGCCGATCTGCCTGGACGGCGAGCCGGTGCCGAACGCCCCGGACGACTGTGGGCAGGGGCTGCTCTACGGCCTGGATCTGGCCAGCGTGCGGTTCCACGACGAGCCGGGGCCGCGGAGCCAGGTCGACGGCGTCCTGCTGCGCGGCAACCTGCGGACCCGCGGCGCGGTGCTGCGCAAGGAGCTGCTGCTGCGCGAGGGGGGGCCGCTGGGCACCGAGGAGCTCTTCCTCAGCCAGGCCAACCTACGCTCGCTGGGCGTCTTCGAGGCGGTCAACGTCGAGACCATCGGCGACTCCCCCGGCCAGGACGACGGCGGCTACGATCGCCGCTCGACGGTCCTGGTGACGGTCGAGGAGGGTCGCTACCAGCTCATCGACGCCTTCCTCGGTCTGCAGCTCGACTCGTCGCCGCTGAGCGACAGCGACCTGCCCGTGCTGTACCTGACGGGCCTCAGCCTGCGCGACCGCAACCTGCTGGGGCGCGCGCTCGAGCTCGGCGCCGGCTTCAATCACGCCAACCGCCTGGACACGCCGCAGGACGTACTGGGGGACGACGCGGTGTGGGAGGCGGGCCCCTTCTTCAAGGACCGTCGGCTCTTCGGCACCCGCCTGGATCTGGCGGTCGAGGCCACCTACAAGCGCAGCCTGACCGCCGAGCGCGACGCCTACGAGGAGGTGGTGAGCACCAAGTTCACCGTCGGATACGACTTCCACAACCTGTCCTACCCGGCCGACTGGGGCCAAGGCCTGCGGACCACCGTCGGCACCGAGTACCGCCGGGATCGGCGCCGCGCCCTCACCCGGCGGGGCGAACGGCCACCGTTCGCCGATCCCAACCACTCGGTCGGGGTGGAGCCGGCCGTCACCTACGACCGGCGCGACAACCCGCTGCACCCGACTCGGGGCTATCTGGTCTCGGCCACGGCCAACATCGTCTTCAACGACGCCGGATCGATCGCCGCCCTGGCGCAGCCGGCGTTCAAGGAGACGCTCACGGCGGAGTACGTGCAATCCTTCTTCAAGAGACGTCTCATCGTCGTACCCACGCTGCGCCTGGGGGCCCTGCAGACCGAGACCGAGGACGTCGAGGCCAGCCTGCCCAGCGGGTTCTTCTTCAAGGCGGGCGGCGACGCGGTCACGCTCCCGGTGCGCGGCTACGAGGACGCCACCGTTGACGCGTGCAACGCCACGCCGGCCGACGGCTACTGCGCGGGGGTCTTCGCCCCCGACGACGACGATCAGGTCAACCCACTGCCGGTGGGCGGCAAAGCGATGGCGGTGGGCAGCCTGGAGACCCGCTTCCCCACCTTCGTCATCGATGACTTCTGGTGGGCCTTGTTCGCCGACGTAGGCGCGGTGGCCCCGACCTGGTCCCGCATGAGCACCGACCGCATCTACCCATCCGTCGGTGTGGGGCTGCGCTGGCTGGTGACGGGGCAGATCCCGCTGCGGCTGGACGTGGCGCTCCCCCTGCGCGACACCGGCTTCGCGAACGCCACGCCCCGCCTGCACCTCAACATCTTCTATCCGCTCTGAGAGGCTGTCAGCTCTTGAGTTGCGCTGCGGAGGTCCGTCCGACGAATGGGCGTGCCGGACCCCGTTCCCGGCGCCCGCCTCAAGGAATCGCAACGCCGGGCCGAAGACCCCCTTGTTGACCATGTTCGCCCCGGTGTTAGACTCCGGGCGGACCCCGCCCCCCTCCGAGGAGCACCATGCGACGCGTCGTGGCTTCCGTCGTGGCCGCCGGCCTCGTGCCTGGACTGGCCTTCGCTCAGGTCGACCCCCGCGAGGCGCCGCCGCCTCGCGTCCTGCTCGCGCAGGTCGACGACTCCGATCTCGGCGAGGAGGAGACCCTCGAGGATCTCAAGAAGATCGAATACGACGTGGACGCCCAATCGATGGGCGCGGCGGTCGGCCTGAGCCTGCTGCCAGGCGGCGGCTGGGGCCTGATGTACGCCGACCAGAAGGCCCAGTCGACGGTGCCGATCGTGCTCTTCGTCGCCGGCGCGGTGGTGGGCGGCCTCTACGTGGCGGGCATCTTCGATGAGTCGAGCAAGACCGTCTGCAAGCACGCACGCGACGGGAAGGTCGAGCTCGACGAGTGTGCCATCGGCGGCCGCGCCGGCGAGAACCAAGCGGTCGATCCGCGTGACCCCCAGATGCGCCAGTACTTCGCCACGCAAGAGGACTACGAGCGCGTCAAGGTGGGCGACGACTTCGACGGCAAGAACACCGGCCTGGTGATCATCGGCGCCACCTACGCCGTGACGACGATCCTCGGAGCGGTGTGGGCCGGCCTCGTCGTGGCCGACCACAACGCCGAGCTCGAACGCTCGATCGACTCGACGGTGAAGGGCCCCAGCTTCCGCCCCACCTTCAGCTTCGACGGCGACAACGGCATCGCCGGCTTCGCGCTCGACTTCTAGGCGCCTCGATGCGCGGGGTCGCCCGCGGTCAGATGCCCTTCTCCCCGACCTCTTCGTCCGCCCGCGCCACCGGCCGCTCACGACCGGGCAGCGCGCGTGGCAGCACCCACGGATCGACGAGGTCCACCGGCCCGTAGAGCGCCCGGTAGGCGGCGTAGCTGCGCAACACCTTGCGCGTGTAGCCTCGCGTCTCCTCGTAGGGGATCTCTTCGACGAACTCGTCGGTCTCGAGATGTCCGACCTGCTCGAGCCAGCTCAGCGGCCCCCCCGGACCGGCGTTGTAGCCCGCGATCGCCAGCGCCAGGTTGCCGTCGAAGCGATCGATCAGGTGCTTGAGGTAGGCGGTGCCGTAATGCACGTTGCCGCGCTTGGTCAGCACGTACTCCAGGGTGGGCGCGCGCTCCTTCAGCAGCTTCCTGGCCACCAGCTTCGCGGTCGGGTAGAGCACCTGCATCAGGCCAAGCGCCTTGGCCACGCTCCGCGCGCGTACCCGAAACGCGCTCTCCTGCCGCATGACCGCCCAGATGAGCAGCGGATCGACGCCATGCTCCTCGGCCTCGCGCTCGACGATCTCGGTGAAGGGTGTGGGGAAGGCCGCCAGCCAGCGGTCGCGACTCATCGCGCCGCCCGGATCGACGTCCAGAGGATCGGCGGCTTGCACGATCCAGTGGGAGCGCCAGGCGTCACCGCGCTCGCGGTAGAGCGACGAGAGCAGCCGCACGCCCGGTGGCCGCAGGCGGCCCAGATCGAACAGACGCCGCAGGTGGGCGCGCGCCTCGTCGAGCAGGCCGACGCGGTACAGCGCCGCAGCGGTCGCAGTCTGCGCCGGCAGCGGGCCTGTCTTCCAGGGCAGCGACGGGCTGCCGTGGCGGTCGGCGCCGAGCACGAGCGGCCCAGGGTCGACCCCGCTGCGCGCGAGCCACTGCCGCGCCAGCACCGCATAGTAGGAGAGCGGGAACCGGCGCATCACGAAGCGCCAGCCCCGCAGGGCCTCGTCGCGACGACCCTGGCGCGCTGCGATGCGAGCCCGCCAGTACAGCGCCCGCTCGTAGAAGGTGCGCTTGGAGGTGTCGAGCGCCGCCGGGTAGAGGTCGATGAGCACCGCGAGGCGCGCGTCCGCCGCGGCGAGGCGCCCGTCGAGCCAGTCGAGCCACGCGATCTCCCAGAGCACCCGCGCGCGCTCGTCGGCCGGGGCACCGTCCGGCAGGGCGAGGTAGGCCTCGAACAGCGCCCGGGCTTCGGGCGCGCGGCGCATCTTGCGCGCCAGGCGACCCCCCTCGAACAGCGCAGTGGCCCGAATCGCCACGTCGGCGCCAAGGGTGCCCGCACGATCGTAGGCGGCCAGCGCCGGCCCGTAGCGTGCCTGCCGACGCTCGCCGCGGGCCAGCGCCAGCAGCAGTCGGTCGCGCACCGCGCCCACCTTGAAGGTGCCGAGCGCGGCCTTGCACTCCTTGGCCACCCGGCGCCCCCAGGTCTTGGGGTAGCCGAGGATGCGGGTGAGCGCCTCGAGCTCGCGGGCGGCCTTGGCGTTGCGCCGCTGCAGCCCGTGAAGCCAGCCACGCACGGCGCCGCTGCGGCCCGCGCCGGCGTCCTCGGAGGCGGCCGCGACGACCTCGTCCACCGTCATCGGCGCGGGGCCTCGGACGTCATCGAGCGCCACTTGCAGGGCCGCGCGAGCGTCGTCGCGGGCCTCGGTCCTGGGGTAGTCGTGCCAGACACCGCGCAGGCCCTGGTGCCAGGCCGCGGCGTCACCGCCGATCGCCCGGTGCGCCTCGGCGCTCCAAAGCGCGACGCGGGCGCGATTCCAGGGCCAGAAGGTGTGCGGCGCGGCGCGCTCGAGCACCACCAACGCCTCGGCGTGACGATCCTCGCCGCGCAGTCGGCGCGCCTGACGGATGCTCAGGTCGACGAAGCCCGGATCCTCGGGGGGCAGCGCGGCCAGCAACGCCAACGCGGCCTCGTCGTCGCCCGCGGCGCCGGCCATCGCGAGGCGGTCGGCGAGGATGTCGACGGCGACGGCACGCCGGACGGCTGGTTCGACGT
>CALBMW010001080.1 GCA_937896275.1 uncultured Myxococcales bacterium | reverse complement strand
CGCAGCGCAGCCACGACGGGCACGACGCGGCCGATCTCGACCTCGGCGGGGACCGGCTCGGCGCCGGGCCGCGAGGACTCTCCACCGACGTCGACGATCTCCGCGCCGGCCGCGACCATGGCCAGCGCGTGAAGCACGGCCGCCTCGGCGTCGGCGAAGCGCCCGCCATCGGAGAAGCTGTCCGGCGTGACGTTCAGGACGCCCATCAGGCGCACCGGCGCGAGGTCGTCATGCCAGCCCAACAACCGCTGGCCGAAGCGCCACCGCACCCGGACCCCCTTCGACCGTCCGCGCGGTCGACCGCGACAAAACGTGAAAGGGCCGGCCCCCCCGGACCGGCCCAACCGCCACAATTCCGCCGTCACGCCCCTTCGGTGGACGACTCCGGCACCACGTTCAGGCGACCCTTCTCCTGGGTCGCGAACACCGTCTTCGGCCGACGGACCCCATGCTCGGCGTCATCCCGCTTCTCGAGCGGCGGCAAGGTCTCGCCTCGGATCACCAGATCGACCTCCACGGCGTCGAGCGACTCGCGCTCGAGCAGACCCTCGGCCAACCGCCGCAGCTTGTCGACGTTGTTGCCGATCAGGTCGCGCGCGACGGCATAGCCCTGGAGCACGATGCGCTTGACCTCGCTGTCGATCTCGATCGCGGTCTGCTCGGAGTAGTCCCGGTGCTGAGCGATCTCGCGCCCGAGGAAGATCTGCTCCTCCTTCTTGCCGAAGGTCAGCGGACCGAGCTTCTCGCTCATGCCCCACTCGCACACCATGCGCCGCGCCATGTCGGTCGCGACCTCGAGGTCCTGCCCGGCGCCGGTCGTCACCTGGTTGAAGATGATCTCCTCGGCGACGCGCCCACCCATCATGACGGCGATGCGCTTCTCCGCGAAGTCGCGACTCATCGACAGTCGGTCCTCGGTCGGAAGCTGCATCGTCAGCCCCAGGGCCCGGCCGCGCGGGATGATCGTCACCTTGTGAACCGGATCGGTGCCCGGCTGGAGCCGCGCGACCAACGCGTGGCCAGCCTCGTGGTAGGCCGTGGTGCGCCGCTCGGTCTCCGAGATGATCATCGAGCGCCGCTCGGTGCCCATGAGCACCTTGTCCTTGGCGGACTCGAAGTCGTTCATCGTGACCACGTCGCGTCCACGCCGCGCCGCGAGCAGCGCGGCCTCGTTGACCAGGTTCTCCAGGTCCGCGCCGCTGAAGCCCGGCGTGCCACGCGCGATGACCTCGAGGTCGACGTCCCCATCGAGCGGCACGCGCCGCGTATGCACGTTCAGGATCTGCTCGCGGCCGCGCACGTCGGGTCGGTTGACGACCACCCGCCGGTCGAAGCGACCGGGCCGCAACAGCGCAGGATCCAGCACATCGGGGCGGTTGGTCGCGGCGATGAGGATGACGCCCTCGTTCGACTCGAAGCCGTCCATCTCGACCAGCAGTTGGTTGAGCGTCTGCTCGCGCTCGTCGTGTCCGCCGCCGAGGCCGGCGCCGCGGTGCCGCCCCACGGCGTCAATCTCGTCGATGAAGATGATGCAGGGCGCGTTCTTCTTGCCCTGCTCGAACAAATCGCGCACCCGGCTCGCGCCCACGCCCACGAACATCTCGACGAAGTCTGACCCCGAGATACTGTAGAAAGGCACGCCTGCCTCGCCCGCCACGCCGCGGGCCAACAGGGTCTTGCCGGTGCCAGGCGGTCCCATCAGCAACACGCCCTTCGGGATGCGCCCGCCGAGCCGCGTGAACTTCTTCGGGTCGCGCAGGAACTGGATGATCTCCTCCAGCTCCTCCTTGGCCTCCTCGACACCTGCGATATCGTCGAACGTGACCTTCTTGTTGCTCTCGCTCAGCAGCTTCGCCTTGCTCTTGCCGAACGACATGGCCTTGCCGCCGCCGCTCTGCAGTTGCCGCATGAAGATGAAGAAGATCACGAAGAGCACCAGCATCGGCAGCCAGCTGATGATCAGGTTCTGGAGCAGCGTGTCCTTCTCTTCGGGCCGATACTTGAAGGAGAAGTTGCCGTCCTTGGCGTCCTCCTCGGCGAGCTGCTTCTGCAGATCCTCACCGATGGGCCCGTACACCACGAACTGCTTGTCGTCCGTCAGGGTGCCGCGGATCTCGTCACCCTCGACGACGAGCTGCTTCAGCTCCCGGTGCTCGATGTGGTTCTTGAAGTCGCCCCAGCTGATGTCGCTGTTCTTCTGCCCGGCGCCGGGGAGCATCCGATAGAAGACCAAGATGGCGACGATGAGCATCAGCCACAGGAGGCCTGTCTTGTAGGGTTGGCGCACTGGCGTCCTCTGGGGGGCGTGGGTCCAACGTCGAGGCGGCGCGCGGGCGCGCGACGGGAGAATCTAACGTCGCACAACCTAGCATGGCCCGAAGAATCCCCGCAAACAGCGCGGGTCTGCGCCTTCACGAGCGACCGCCGCGCCCCGGTGGCGACGGTGCGACGCCTGTGAGACGCCGCGCGCCGCGCCTGTGATTCGGGGCGGCCTCGCATCTTGTCGGCATCTTCGTTACCGGTGTGCGCGCAGCCTCACCGCCGGCCCGCCAGGCTGCACGCGGGCGTGATCGGCGACGCGCAGGCCCGCCGCCCACACCAGGTGCCCGCTCACCTCGACGACCGGCAGCCCCACCCGATCGGCAGCATCGAAGCCGGCCTCCGCCCAGAGCCGCCCCAAGGGGCGGTGGCCCGGGCTGCCCAGCGGCCGAAAGCGCTCCCGCGGCGCCGCCCGTCGCAGCAACCAGGGGCCCTCGAGGGTGCCCGTGGCGACGCAGCCGTCGCCGCGCGCGTCGGCCACGGGCAGCTCGTCGAGCAACTCGGCGTGTACCCGCCAGGCACCCAGGGCCGCCGAACCGGGGACGACCAGCGCCGCGTCGACGGGCTCGCGCGCCCCGACGGCCGCACGCGCGCTCGCCCTGACCACGCTCAGGTGCCCCCGCGATCGCACACCGGTGAGCCCCCCCCCAAGGTCGCGACGGCGCCCCGCGCCGCCGAACGCCAGATCCTCCAGCGCCGCGATCGCGGCGGCGCCCGGCCGGGCCTCCTCGTCCGCCGCCGCCGCGCAGAGCCGCACCAGCG
>CALBMW010001079.1 GCA_937896275.1 uncultured Myxococcales bacterium | reverse complement strand
ACGAGGTAGGCCTTGACCGCCTTGGCGCGCGTCAAGCTCGACTTGAGCTTGTCGTCCCCCTTGGTCGAGGTCGCCGTGAGGTCGAACACCACGCCGGGGTAGCGGGCGAGCACCTCGGCGACCACGTCGAGGCGGTCCTGGCCGACCTTGCTCAGCTCGTCCTTGTAGTACGAGAACTTCGGCTGCGCGCCGAGCACCGCCACGAGATCCTCGGGCAGCGACTCCGGGCAGCCGTCGTCGTCCTTGAAGCCATCGAAGTTCTCGGCCTTCAAGGGGCACTTGTCCGCGTCGCCCATGAGGCCGTCCTGGTCGGCATCCTGCTCGGGGCAGCCGTCCTCGTCCTCGATGCCGTTCTTCGACTCGGGCTCGCCGGGGCACTTGTCGGTGGCGTCGGGCACGCCATCCTTGTCGTTGTCGAGGTCGGGGCAGCCGTCCTCGTCCTCGAAGTTGTCCTTGTCCTCGGCCTCGGCGGGGCACTTGTCCTGATCGTTGGCCAGACCGTCGCCGTCGTCGTCCAGATCGGGGCAGCCGTCCTCGTCCTGATCGCCGTCCTTGTCCTCGGCGACCAGCGGGCACTTGTCCTTGGCGTCCTCGACGCCGTCCTTGTCGTTGTCGGTCTCGGGGCAGCCGTCGTCGTCCTCGAAGCCGTCCTTGTCCTCGGCCTGGGTCGGGCACTTGTCGTCGCGGTTGGTCACGCCGTCGTCGTCGAGGTCGTCGTCGCCCCCGAACTGCAGCGTGACGCCAGCGGTGACCTCGAAGTGCGCGAACTCGTCGTCGGCCGGCGCGTCGCCGCTGAACCAGCCGCGGAAGTCGAGGCGGGCCGCCACGAGATCGCTGAAGTAGTATTTCGCGCCAAGGCCGACGTTGGTGGCGAAGTCCACCTCGTCGACCGAGACGAAGCCGGCGCCGGCCGTCACGAAGGGGGTCAGCGCCGAGTCGCTCAGGTTCAGGACGCCGTTGAAGCCGAACTGGCTGACGACCTTGTCCTCGGTCGTCTGCCCGGTGGCCTGCAGATCGCTGTCCACGGTGAGCGTGGTCAGCACGGCCCCGTAGTTGGCCTCGAGGCCGAACACACGGTTGAGGTTGAACTGCAGCCGACCACCGAAGGTGGCGCCCGCGTCGAGCACCGCGTCACCCTCCCAGTAGCCGCCGAAGGCGGTCGCCTCGACGCTGTAGGGTCGCACCTGCGCCCCGGCGGGGTGGGCGGCGAGGCTAAGCAGGGCGGCGGTGCAAAGCAGGGCGGCAGTGGCCAGATGGGTCGGACCGAAGCGCACGGCAGGCTCCTTGGACGGCGGAGAAACCCGCGCGGCGCTTCCGCGCGGTGGTCGCGGACGCTTATCAGCGCGGAGACCGAGGTGTCAAGCCGCTGGGCCCCCACGGCGTCCATGCCGTTGACAGTCCGGATCGCGCCTTCGTACCCTGCCGCGGTCGTGGCGGGTCGCCGCGACACCTCGGACGCGCGCTGGGCGCGTGTCGCCCGCCGAACCCGTGACAAGGACTCGATGATGAAGCGAACCCTCCTCCACCACGCCGCGCTGGTCGGCCTGTGCGCCGCGATGGCCCTCGTCGGGTGCGACAAGAAGGACGAGCCCGCGCCGGGCGGCGACAAGGCGCAGCAGGGCCAGGGCATGAAGGCCGCCGGCGGACCGGCCGCGGCGCCCACGCTCGAGTCGCCCGCCGACGTCGTGATCTACGGCGGCACCAACGGGCTCGAGGACGGCCTCACGAAGCTCCACGCGCTCGCCAGCAAGGTCGTCCCCAACGTGCCTCCCCTCGGCGCGATGGCCGGCCCCATGCTGCAGGGCCAGATGCGGCTGAAGGACGCCGCCGCGATCGACACCAAGAAGCCGGTGCGCTTCGCGATCGTCGACCCCAAGACCTACAAGCGCGATCCCGTGATCGTGCTCATCGGCATCACCGATCAGAAGGCCTTCGAGGCGGCCCTGCCCGAGACCGGCCGCAAGCAGGACGACGAGGGCAACGCGTGGTCCTTCCTGAAGTACGAGGGGGCCACGCGCCCCATCTACGTCAACTTCGTCGGGGGCCACGCGGCCATCACCCGCGACAAGGCCATGTTCGCGAAATACAAGGACTTCCTGGGCAAGCTCGCCACGGCGCCTCTGCCCGAGCTGGGCGGGGTCGTCGTCGAGGTCGCCCACCTCGTCACGCTCTTCGGCCCCGAGCTGGACCAGGGCATCGCCCAGGCCAAGCAGATGGCCGCGATGGCGGCCCAGACCACGCCCGGCGGCGCCAGTCAGGCGCAGATGATCGGCACGATGTTCGACTGGATGGGATCGGCGGCGCGCGATCTGGAGCGAGTGCGCGTGTCGCTCGCGACGATCGATGACGGCGCCCTGCTCAACATCGCCTTCGACGCCAAGGCCGGCTCGGATCTCGCGAAGCTGCTGGGCGTCATGAAGGGCAAGGGCGCCCCTGCCCTGCTGGCCAAGGTGCCGGCCGACTCGCCGGCCTTCATGACGGCCAGCATCGACCCGGCCGCGACCGCCGATCTGGTCCGCAAGCTGGCCGAGTCGATGATCGTGGGCCCCATGTTCGCCGGCGACGCGGCCAAGGCGAAGGTCTACATCGACGGGATGACCACCTACGCGAAGGCGTTGGACGGCCAGATGGTGGTCGCCGCCCACAACGCGGCCGACGGCAGCGGCCTGGCCATGACGGGCTTCTTCGGCATCTCTGATCTGGCCGCGGCGCGGGCCGGCCAGAAGACGCTCACCGGCATGTACACGGACGAGGCGGCCAAGGCCTACTACACCCAGAACGGCATCACGGTGAACTACCAGCCCGCCGCCTACACGGTGGGCGACGTGTCGGTGGACATCATCGAGACCCAGCTCACCAACCTGCCGCCCGAGGCGGCCCAGTTCGCGGGGATCATGAAGGAGTTCATGACCTCGCACATCGCGCTGGGCAAGGAGTGGGGCGTGATGGGCTATGGCAGCGCCGCCAGGGCTACCGTCGAGGCCGCCCTGAGTGGCAAGCTCGTCGGGGGGCTCGACGCCGCGCCCGGCCCCCAGCGGGCCATCAAGCACGCCGCGGCCAACGCCGCCTTCATGGTGTACGTCTCCCCCATCGAGCTCGCGAAGCGCATCAAGCTCAACGGCATGAACCCGCTCGCCAACATGCTGGCGGGCATCGACAACAAGACCGGCATCGCGATCAGCGGCGGCGCCAGCGGGAGCACCCTGCAGGTCGTGATCGACGTCCCGCTCGAGACCGTGCAGCAGGGCATGGCCGCCTTCGAGAAGAGCAAGGGCGCGTTCTGACGCGGCGCCTGACCGCGCGGCTCCCTTCGGCCGCCGCTGGGCACGCTTCGGGGTGCCGGGCGCCCGCGCCGCGCCTGCTGCTGTCCACCTTGCTGGCGCTCGGCGCGGCTGGCTGCGGCGCGACGCCCGATCTTCGGCCTCCGCCCGAGCCGCCGCCCCCGACGGGGCTGCTCGCGGTCCTGGGCGGCGCGCACCTGGGTGATCTGGCCGACGGCGCCGCCCACTTGCTGCGCCGCATCGGCCCCGACCTTCCCCTGGGCCTCCACACCCTCAGCTTCGTCCGCAGCCTCGACGCCGGCGCCCACCTCGACGGGCCCTGGCGCGTCTTCGTGGTCGAAGGCGCCGACGGCCCGGCTCTGGCGGCCGTGCTGCCCTGGGACGCGGAGCGCGCCGCGACCTCGGGCGGCGTCGCGGCCCCCACCTGGCGCCGCCTCCGCTGGCGGGACTTGACGCTGTCGGCGCGCCCCTTCGCCGAGGGGGCGCTGATCGTCACCGAGGCGCCGGAGGCGGTCGACCGCCTGACCGGCGCCCTGCGGACCCAATACGCGCGGCCCTTTCCGCGACACGTCGGCGCCCTGCTGCCCGCCTCGACGGTGGCCCGTCTGCTCCCCCGCGCCCCACCCGACGCGACGGGCTGGCGGGCGGCCCTGGCCACGGTCCGCCCCGACCTGCTGACCGTCG
>CALBMW010001078.1 GCA_937896275.1 uncultured Myxococcales bacterium | reverse complement strand
GTGTCCCCTCAGTTTGGGAGTCGGTCGCTGGGGGGGCCGGCTGAAACGGCGGGCCCCGGGGGGGTGCCTGGGGCCACGGTTGGCCCACCAATGTCCCGCCCGCGTTCGGCGGTGGGCCTGGTCGGCCTGAAACGAATGAACCCGGTCAGCGTCGCGGGCCGTCCACGGGGCGCGTCCGCAGCAGGAGGGCGCCTTGCTGACAGCCTCTCAGCGCAGCTGCACTTCGAACCCTGCCCCCAGCACGAACCAGCCCTGCCGTACCACGGGGTCGGTCGGGAAGGTCGGCCGGACCGCGATCTCCTGGATGCTCGGCGCCAGCGCCGAGAAGGCATCGGCGCCCACCACGATGGGATCGATCGCCAAGTTCAGGCCATTGCCGATCTGCTCGCGCAGCCTGGGCCACGCGATGGCCGGGATGATGCGCTCGATCAGCTCGGCGGGCACCACCGGGCGCGGGCCGGCCTGCTCGAGGAGTTGCACGCGCACGTCGGGCTCTTCGGCGATGTCGAAGTGCAGGCCGCCCTCGCCGATCTCGAGCACCAGGCCGGCCCGCAGGCTGAGGACGAAGCGGTCGGGCGCGTCCCCCTGTGGCCCCTTCGCGTAGAGGTCGAACTCGCCGATCTGCAGCTCGAACAGGTAGCGGCCACCGGGCGCCCCGGGCACCACCATCGGCGGCACGCGCGCGTCGGCGGTCGACTCGCTGATCAACCCGGCCACCTCGGGCGGCAGCACGCCGGCCAGGTCGAGGCGCAGGGCGCCCTGGCGCCAGATCTCGTGCAGGAGCGCGTTGATCACGGCGAGCCGCACCGCCACCGCCAGGCCCGCCTGCGCCGGCCACGGGGGCGTGGCCTCGACGCCCTCGACCGGGACGCCGAAGTCGGCGTGCGGCGGCTCGACCGGTCCCCGCTGCCGCACGTTGCCGCTCATCGACAGCCACAGCGCGTCGCGCGCGCGCACCATGGGATCGCTCAGCCGGAAGCCGACGTTCAGCGCGATGGTGGGCAGGCCGTCTCCCAGGGGTACGTCGAGGGGCACATCGAGCAGCGGCGCCAGCGCGTCGCCCAGTCCCAACTCAATGAAATCAGGGACGTTTTCCGAGATCAGCTGGTCGACCAGGTCGGTCGCGAAGCGCTGGAGGATCGTGCGCACCAGGCTGCCGAAGGTGTCGAGGACGGCCTGGGCCGTCTCGTCGGCCATCGTGCCGTAGAGCCCCTCGAGCGCGACGCCCACGTCGACCACGCGCAGGCCGGGGGCGCCGTCGGGGCCGGGCTCGACGGCGATCTCGGCGAAGGCGGCGGCGGTCACGAAGATGCGGCCGTCCATCCCCACCGGCACCCCCTCGAGCATCAACTCGCCCGAGGTCTCGATGGCCAGATCGGTCAGGCGCAGGAACACCTCGAAGCCGCGCTCGGTCACGTTGATCGTGGCGTCGGGCGTGCCGATCTCGACGCCCTCGACGCGCAGGTGGAGGGTGTTGTCGTCTGAGATCTGAGGATTGGGCACCAGGCCGTAGGGCTCGGCACGGCTGAGGAAGGCCTCGATGATCTGCGCCAGATCGGTGAGCGTCTGCACGCCCGCCTCGTCCGGCGCCGGCAGGGACTCGCGCCTGTCGAGCAGGCGTTGGTCGAGCCGCACCTGCAGGGCGTCCGCGATGTCGACCGCGGCGGCGCTCGGGGCGATCACCGCGGGCGCCCACACCACCTCCATCACCACGCGCGCGGGCGGGCGGCGCACGCCGTCGTCGGCGATGACGTCGATTCGGTTCATGCCGAAGACCAGGTCGAGGGGGTAGGTGAAGGTGCCGTCCTCGGCGACCTCGGCCGGGCGGTCGTTTACGAAGACCGCCACCGCGCCGCCGGGATCGGTGCGGCCCTCGACCGTGACGGTGGGCTCGCCGGTGAGCAGCGTGCCGCGCAGGGGCGCCGTGATCTCGAGGGCGGGCGCGCCGTCGTCGACGAAGAAGCTGGCGCGGCCGCAGAGATCGCTGCGAAGGCAGGCGCGCACCGCACCGGCGCCCTCTTGCAGGAAGGTGAGCGTGCCCTCGGCGTCGAGCTGGGCCTGACCGGCGGGCTGCACGTCCAGGCGCGGCGCCAGGCCGGGGATCACGTTGCCGGCGCGGTCGTAGACGATCACGGTCGCGCGTGGGTGCTCTTCGCGCGTGTACAGGGCGCGGCGTGGCGCCAGCGTCAGCTCGATGTACTCGGGGCGAACGGGCGCCGGGCCGACGTCCGCCGGCGCCTCGGTCGCGTCGGGGCGGGCGGGTCCGGCGTCGGATGGTCCGCCGGTCTGAGCGTCGGGCGTGGCCGTCGCGTCGGCCTCGGTGCCCGCTCCCTTGCCCTTGGAGCTGTCGTCGCAGGCGGTGATGAGCAGGGCGAGCAGGGTCAGCCGGATCACGGGGCGAAGCATCAGATCCCTCACTGGCCGAAGTTGCCGTCGAGCCGCCAGGTCGCGGTCGTGCCCGTCAGCCGCGGTTGCCGCAGGCCAAGGCCCGCCCCGACCGGCAGGTCGTATTGACCGAGGCTGTCGGGGATCACGAACTCGGGCAGCGGCAGCGTGGGCAGCCCGTCGTTGAGGGCGCGGTCGACGATGGCCTGCACGACCCGCCGCAGCGTGTCCTCGAGCACCTGGCGCGCGCGCTCCGGCACGTCCACCGCGGGCAGGGCGAGGTGCAGCGCGACGACCTCGACCCCCTCGAAGGAGAGGTCGCGCTCGTTGCGCAGCGTCACCGTGGCGTCCACCTCGGCGGCGAGCAGCACGCGGAAGGGCTCGACGAACAGGCCCGGGTAGACGACGCCCGCGGTCAGCGGGCCGAGGAACACCCGCACCGTGGCCTCCCCGTCGACGCCGGTCACCGCGGGCGGCGTGGGGATGCGCAGGAACACCTCGGTGCCCTCGGGCAGATCGCCCGCCACCGTCTGCACCAGCCCGCCGGCCTCGGCGTCGAAGTAGCCCGCGCGCCATAACCGGTGCAGCACCTGGTCGACCACCGCCAGCATCACCGCGCCCCCCACCGTGCGATCGGCGGGCAACTCGACGTAGCCGGTGCCGGTGGGCAGCGGCACGCCCGGGCTGCGACCGGCCACGCGCGTCGGGCCGTCTACCCTGGCCTTCACACCCACGGCCGCCCGACCCATGCCGAAGTCGAGCCGCGACAGGCCCACCGTGAGCGTCAGAGGCACCGGCTCGCCCCCGGTCAGGCTGGGCACGTCGATGCCCTGGGCCAGGGATCCCACGTCCACGTTGCTCAACAGATCGGTGAGCGCCTGATCGATGTTGTCCTGCAGCGCGTCGCGCAGCGCGTCGACGACGGTGCGCCGGATGAGCCCCTCGAAGGCGCTGAACACCAACTCGAGGATCGCCCCAGTGATGAAGCCCGAGAAGTCGCTGTCGAGGTGCCCCACGTCGACCTCGTTGAGCGAGCGCAGGGACACCGACGGGTTGCCGTCGTTGCGCAGCCCGACGTCGAAGGTCAGGTCGATGGTGATGTGATCGGTGCCGATGCGGACGCGGTTTCCCAGCGTACCCTGCAACTGTGCGTACACATTGAGGTTTCTGAGCGTTGCGCGGGCGCGGAGGCCCCCCTCGACCACCGTCAGGTCGATGGTGTTGCGACCGCCGAGTTGCAGGTCGCGGTACTCGACCCCGAGCCGGAAGAGGCAAACGCCCAGCACGCGCGCGCGGCACTCGTTGGGCACGATGGGGTTCTGGGCCAGGGCCGCCTGGTGGGCCGTGTCGCGCAGGCCGGCCGAGTTGACGACGCGGCGCAGCACGTCGGCCAGGCTCTGCAGCGGGGCGTCGGGCTCGCCGTCGTCGATCGCGCCCTGGCCGAGCCGCAGGATGAGCGCGTCGTCGAGGAAGCGGTCCTCGGGCAGATAGGCGTCGGCGGCGTAGTAGGCGCAGAAGGTGGAGTTCTCGGTCACGCCGTCGCTGGCGACGATCTCGTGCACGTTGAGGCCCCACTCGACCGGCACCTCGGCGCGCCAGTTGCCGTCGCCGGCCAGGTTGACCGGCACCCCGTCGACGGTGAGCGACGCCACCCCGGCGATGTCGGCCACCTTGCCCTCGAGGGGCAGCATGCCGCCGGCGGGGCGCACGACGTACTCCCCCAGGGCGGGGCTCAGGCAGGTGATGCCGGGTCCGCCGAAGTCGACCAGGATCTCGACCGCCGCGCTCAGGGCGCGGTTCTCGTAGGTCGGGCCGTCGACGTTCACGGCGAGCAGGTAGCGGCCCTCCTGCGCGGCGAAGACGCGGCCGGCGCCGAAGGTGGGCAGGGGCGGGTTGCTCTCGAAGGTCAGCGGGGCGTCGGGGATGGGGTTGCCGAAGGCGTCGGTGACGACGGGGATCAGCTCGATGACCGAGCCGACGGGGTAGACCGGGCGGTCGGGGAACAGCGCGATGCCCAGGTTGGCGGGCGGGCCGGGGCGAACCTGCACGGTCACGCCGGGGCCGGGCTCGGCGCCCGGCAGGGTGCACTGGACGGCGTAGGTGCCCGAGTCGATGAGCGTGAGGATCGTGCCGGTCTCGCCGCCGCGCCGGCGAAGGTTGGGGGCGGGCGGGTTGAGGCGGACGCCGAAGTCGCCCGACTGGGTGGGCACGAGGTTGCCCTGCTCGTCGTAGGCCGCGCAGGTGGTCTCGGTGTCGCCGCCGGCGTCGACGTCCTCGACCGAGACGCGGGTGGTGACGCGCGCGGCGGGCCCCGGGACGACGGTCCAGATGGCGGGCGTCTCGTCGCGCAGGCCCAGCCCCGGCGAGATGCAGACCAGGCGGTAGTCGCGGGCGACGAGGCCGATGACGCCGCGCTCGGTGCGCTCGAAGCCCGTGTCGGGGTGAATCTCGACGGCGGTGACGATGCCCGGAATCGGCGCGCCCTGCTGGTCGAGCACCTCGCAGGTGACGCGGTCCTCGAGGCCGACCGGGGTGCGACGGTCGCCCACGCGGGTCTCGACGGCGAAGGGCACCTGCTCGAAGGCGGCCGCGTCCACGGGTGCCATGTCGGGCGGCTCGGCGTCGGGCGCGTCCGGGCCCCCGCCGTCATCGTGGGCCGGGCCCCCATCGGGCGGGCGCGGGCGATCGGCGTCGTAGCGCACGCCGGCGTCGCTGAGCCGGATGCTGGGCGGGGCGTTGGGATCGGCGAGCGGCGGCTGCTGCTTGTCGTCGCAGGCCGCGACGACGAGCAGCGCGAGCAGCGCGAGGCCATGAGGGTGATGCCATGTCGGCCGCATGCAGGATCCCCCGGGTTCGAGGCCGGCAGCATAGCAGAGGGCGTTGCGGCAGGAGGCCCCGGTGCGCTCGGAACCGTGCGGCACAGTGGGGCGTCGGTGGGCGATGCCGCGCCAGGTCGAGGCGGCAGGGTCGTGCGGGGAGGCGGGGTCGAACATACTCACTTCTCACTTGCAGCGGACGGCCAAGTGAGAAGTGAGCACGTTCGACCCCCCGGTTCCGACCCCCGGTTCGACCTGCGACGGTGCCAGCGGGAGGCGGGGTCGGGGAGGCGGGGTCGAACATACTCACTTCTCACTTGCAGCGGACGGCCAAGTGA
>CALBMW010001077.1 GCA_937896275.1 uncultured Myxococcales bacterium | reverse complement strand
GGCCGCCGCCGGCGCCCCCTCGACCCTCGCGGCGCTGGGCATCACGCGCGCGGACGCGGCGCGGGTGCTGCGCCTCGCCCGCGACATCCGCGACCGCGTGACGGTGCTGGACGTGGCCTTCGAGGTGGGCCTGCTGCCCGGGGCGGTGGACGCGGTGCTCGACGACGCGGGGGTGTGAGGGGGGGCGACGCCAGGGGGGAACCTACCCGCCGATCTGCTGCGTGGTCGCGAAGTGCACCTTGCCCACTTCGTTGAGGGCCTCGCGCCCGTGCACCTTCAGGAACTCGCGGCCCGAGGCCAGCGTCGGCGCGCCGGCCCCGCCGCGCAGGCGCACGCCCCACTTCTTCGACAGCGCCGCGAGCCCGCGCAGGTAGGTGTTGCGCGCCAGCACGCTGGCCGCGCCGCAGGCTGGATCCTCCTCGGCCTTCGTACGCTCGGTCAGCGACACCTTCTGCCCCAGCGGCCCCAGCGCGCGACGCATGGTGGGCCCCTGCGCGAACTGATCGATGAGCACCCAGTCGACCGGCCCGGCTTCGAGCAGGTTCTCGATCACCTTGCCGTGCGCCCAGGCGAGCAGCCGGTTCAGGTTGCCGATGCGCGCGTAGAGTTCGTTGTACTTCGCCGGCCCGATCGACAGGACCTCGGTCCGACACAGCGCGCAGATGCCCTGCGCCATCTCGGGCAGGCGCGCGTCGGCCAGCGCCTTCGAGTCGTCGATGCCCAGCGTGTGCAGCACGTCGAGGTCCTCGCGCCTCACCGCCACGCCGGCGACCACCAGCGGCCCGAAGTAGTCTCCCTTGCCCGCCTCGTCGGTCCCGATCCACAGGGCCGGCGGGGGCCTGGGCTGCTTCTGCAGCGCGCGGTGATAGGGCCGCGCGTCGGGGGTCTCGTCGCCGAGCAGGCCGCGGTAGACGTCGGCCTCCTTGCCCTGCAGCAGCAGCTTGCCCGAGGTGTAGAAGGTCGCGTTGCAGCCCGGCCCACGGGCCTGCCAATAGGCGTAGGGCACGTCGCCCAGCTCGAAGCCCCGCTCGGCGAAGAAGGCCTTGACGCGCGGGGCGTCGAGGGGCGGCAGCTTCAGCGTGTAGCTGGCCGCCATCAGGCCACGTTGTTCGCCACGAGGCGCTCCAGCAGAAAGTCATGGGCGCGCTTGCCCTCACCCTCGCCTCGCAGGGGCGTGAGCAGCGCGTCGGGGTGCGGGTGCAGGAAGAACGGCATCGACAGGCGTCCGCCGTCGCTCGCGTCGGGGTTGACCACGCGGTGGGTCGTCGCCGGCAGCAGGCCCCCGGTCAACAGCTGCATCATGTCACCGGTGTCGCACACCAGCACGCCCGGCGGCGCGTTCACGGACAGCCACTCGCCCCCGCGGGTCAGCAGCTCGAGGCCCGGACGCGTCGCCGCGGGCAGCACGGTCAGGAGGTTGATGTCCTCGTGCGCCGCCGCCCGCACCGCGCCCACCGGCGGCGGGCCGTCGAGGTCCGGGTAGTTGATCACGCGGAGCACGCTGTTGCCGTCCCGCGTCAGGTCGCGAAAGGTGCGCGCCTCGACGCCGAGGTAGAGCGCGACGACGTCGAGCAGCGCGAGCGCGAAGCCCTCGAGGGCCCCGAACAGCGCTCGCATGGCGGGGGCGAAGGCGGGCATCAGGTCGTCGGGGAAGGTGTTCGGGGGCAGCGCGGGGTGGGCGTCGAGGCCCGGCGACGGCTCTCGGCCGACGTGCCAGAAGGCCTTGAGATCCGCGCCGATGCCGTCCTTGGCCCGCTCACGATAGAGGGGCGTGTAGCCCCGTTGGCGCGCGATCTCTGGTCGCTCGTAGCGGCGCAGCAGCTCGTCGGGCAGCGCGAACAGAGCGCGCGCGGCGCCGTAGGCCGCGGCCACCAGGGCCTCGGGCACGCCGTGACCGGACACCGACACGAAGCCGAAGGTCTCGAGGGCACGCCCCACCGCGTCGACGAAGCCCGCGCGCTCCGTCGAGCCGCCGGCGGCGTAGGCGCGGAAGTCGACGAGCGGCGTCTCGCGGTCCATCGAAACCTCCCGGGGCGAGAGCCTCCCCATCATCCGGACCGAGCGCAGCGAGGCTCCCGAGGCGCGCGAACGTTAGGGAACGACCTGTCCGATTGCAAGATCGCGCCAGGCGCCGCGACCGGCCCTCCGGCGGGCGACCCCAGGGGTCGACGCGCGCCAGTTCTGGTATCGTCCGCGGCCATGAGCAACACCAAGACCCGCCCAAACCCGCTCCTCGACCCCCCTACCCGGCTGCCCTTCGACCAGATCGTCGCGGCGCACGTCGAGCCCGCCATCGCCGCCCTGCTCGCGACGGCGCGCGGCCGGGTGCGCGGCGTCGCGGACCTGCAGGGGCCTCGCACCTACGCCAACACCCTCGGCGAGCTCGACGACGCGACCGAGCGCCTCGAGGTCGCGATGGGCTTGGTCGATCACCTGGAGTCGTTGCTGGGCGATCCCGATCTGCGGGCGGCCTACAACGCCGCGCAGCCGCGGGTGAGCGCCTTCTACGCCGAGCTGCCCCTCGACGAGGGCCTGTGGCGGGCGGTGCAGGCCTACGCGACGACGGACGAGGCCAGCACCCTCGACGCCACGCGCGCACGCCACCTCGAGAAGACGCTTCAGGAGTTTCGCCGTCACGGCGCCGAGTTGGCGCCCCAACAGAAGGCGCGCCTGCTGGCCATCGACGTCGAGCTGTCCGAGGTCACCACGCGCTTCGCCCAGAACGTCGTGGACGAGATCGACGGGTGGCAACTCGTGATCGCTGACGCCGCGCGGCTGGGAGGCCTGCCGCCGAGCGCGCTGGCCGCGGCGCGCGCGAGCGCCGAGGAGGCGGGCGTCGAGGGTTGGCGCTTCACGCTGCACGCCCCGAGCATCGGGCCGGTCCTGCAGCACGCCGATGACGGCGCCCTGCGCGCCGAGATGTACCGGGCCTACAACACGCGGGCCACCGGCGGCGCCCACGACAACCGCCCGCTCGTCGACCGCATCCTGCGCCTGCGGCGGGAGAGGGCGACGCTGCTCGGCTACGCGAACCTGGCGGACCTGCTGCTCGAGCCGCGCATGGCCAAGACCGGCGCCACCGCCCGCGCCTTCGTGAACGAGCTCGAGGTTCACGCGCGGCCCTTCGGTGAGCGCGAGCACGCCGAGCTCGAGGCCTTCCGACGGGAGCTCGAGGGACCTGACGCGCCGCCGATCGCCGCCGCCGATCTGTCCTACTACGCCGAGAAGCTGCGCCGCGCCCGCTTCGACTTCGACGAGGAGGCGCTGCGCCCCTATCTCGCCGCCGAGAAGGTGCTCTTTGGCATGTTCGCCTTGGTGCACCGCCTCTATGGCATCACGGTGCGCCCCATCACCGACTGGCCGACGTGGCACCCGGACGTGCGGGTCTACGCGGTCGAGGACGCCGATGGCACGCGCATCGGGGCGTTCTACGCCGACCTGTTCCCGCGGGCGGGCAAGCGGGGCGGCGCCTGGATGCGCCCCCTGATCACGACGCTGCCCGGCCAGGGTCCGCAGGTGGGCGTGATGTGCGCCAACGTGACGCCGCCCCTCGGCGACACGCCCGCGCTGATGACCCACCGCGAGGTCGAGACCTTCTTCCACGAGTTCGGCCACCTGCTGCACCACCTGCTCACGCGCGTGGAGGTGCGCAGCCTGGCTGGCACCAACGTGGCCTGGGACTTCGTCGAGCTGCCCTCGCAGATCATGGAGAACTGGTGCTGGGCGCGCGAGTCGCTCGACCTGTTCGCCGTGCACCACGAGACCGGCGAGCCCATCCCCGGGGAGCTGTTCGAGAAGCTGCTGCGCACCCGGACCTACCGCGCCGCAGCAGGGACGCTGCGGCAACTCGGCTTCGCGACCGTCGATCTTGCGCTGCACTGCGACTACGACCCCGAGCGCGACGGCTCGGTGCTGGACTATGCGCGCGGCGTGCTGCAGCGGTTCTCGCAGGTGCCCCTGCCGCCGGACTATGGGATGATCGCGAGCTTCACGCATTTGTTCGCGAATCCGGTGGGTTACGCGGCGGCGTACTATTCGTACAAGTGGGCCGAGGTGCTCGACGCCGACGCCTTCACCCGCTTCGCCAAAGAGGGGCTGTTCTCGCGGGAGGTGGGGCTGGCCTTTCGCCGCACCATCCTCGAGCAGGGTGATTCGCGCGATCCCGCGGCGCTGTACGAAGCGTTCATGGGGCGCGGGCCGGATCAGAAGGCGCTGCGGGTGCGAGCGGGGTTGGTGTAGCGGGCGCGGCCTCGACGCAGCCCCACGTTGCGACCGCTCGCCGGACGGCTCAGGGCCGGACGCAGAAGCGCTCGCCCTCGATCAGGCCGCACAGGTAGCCGGTCGGGCAGTCCAGGTCGTCGTGGCAGGCCGCGGAGCAGTAGGAGTCGTCGGGGTCGGGGCCGTCGGGCACGCAGGTCAGCGTGAGGCACTGCTCGGGCATGCCGACCAGCGCCTGGACCGGGCACGTGTAGCCGGCCATGGGCATGCAGTAGCCGGGGCGTGAGGGATCGTCGTCCGGGAACACGAGGCCCTGCGACGCCAGATCGGCGCAGACGAAGCCGTCGGGGCAGTCGAGCACGTCGCGGCAGGTGCACGAGCAATAGCCGGGTCCATCGATGTTGAGGCAGCGCGTCCAGAACAACGGATCGGGGCCGGGCGCCTGGGCGCAGGTGGTGGGGCACTGCTCGACGAAGCCATCGGGGCAGGTGTCGATGCGGGGGACCGCCGGCGTGCAGGCACGCACCGGGCCACGGTCGGACTGCGTGACGTTGCAGCGGTAGCCGGCGGGGCACTTGCTGTCGTCGGTGCAGCGGTTGGCGCATTGGGACTGCACGGTCACCCAGGGCACGGGATCGGGGGGGGTCACGCAGAGGCCGTCGATGCAGTCGGCGCCGGTTCGGCAGCGGTCGCCGGTCTCGTTGCGGAAGCAGACGCCGCCGCCCGCGCTGAGCAGACAGACGTCGAGCGCCGGACACTGCGCGCTGTTCAGGCAGCTGATCGTGCAGACCCCGTCGGGCACCGCGGGATCGTCCACGCACAGGTCGCTCTCGCACTGGATCGCCCGATCGCACGGCTCGCCATAGCCGCGCCGGGGGGGGGCGGCGTCGGGCGCCGCGTCGGGGGCGGCGTCCACCTCGGCGTCCGGGGCCGCGTCCTGCTCGATGGTCACGATCATGTCGCGCGGCGGCGCCATGTCGCGCGGCACGAAGGCGTCAACCGGGGGCGGGGCGGCGTCGAGGATCGGCGCCGCGTCCACGACCGGCGCCGCGTCCACGACCGGCGCCGCGTCCACGATCGGCGCCGCGTCTACGATCGGCGCCGCGTCTACGATCGGCGCTGCGTCTACGATCGGCGCCGCGTCCACGGTCGGCGCCGCGTCCACGATCGGCGCCGCGTCCACGACCACCACCGCGTCCACGATCGGCGCAGCGTCCACGAGCACCGCCGCGTCCACGAGCACCGCCGCGTCGATGGCCCCCGCGTCCTCCACCTGCGCCGCGTCCGCCGCCCGCGCGTCCCGCGCCGCGTCCGGCCGGG
>CALBMW010001076.1 GCA_937896275.1 uncultured Myxococcales bacterium | reverse complement strand
GTCCCCCCGGCGCGCCTCGCTCACCTGCAGGGGCGCCACGCGGCCGAGCTGCGCGACGAGGGCCGCGGGCTCGACGCCGGCGGGCATCGCGAGCGCCACCGCGAGCCCCGGCCCCGCTGGCCCCGCCACTGCGAGCAGGTGCCAGACCGTGGGCAAGGGCAGCGCGGGCTCCGCAGAGGCGACCGCCCGGTGCAGGAAGGCCGCCACGCCCAAGGGCGCGCGCAGCCCTGCGTAGACGGTGCAGCCCCAGCCGCACTCCTGGAGAGCCGACGCCAGCTCACCCGCCGTGGTCATGCCCGCCAGACCGCGAGGCACCCGCGCCGCCCCCAGCAGCTTGCCCAGATCCATGCCGCCCATCGCCTCGATCACCGGCGTCGCGATCTGGGTGCCGAAGGGCCGCGCCCCGGCCACGACCGCCCCCTCCACGGCCGCCGCCAGGCGCGGCGACATCGTCGCCACCGTCCGGAGCCGCAGCCCGCTCGGCTCGCCACGCACCGCCAGCAGGACGTCGTCGAAGTCCGCGGCCGCGTCGTCCATCAGCATCTCGGCGATCAGGATCTCGCGCGCGGCGGCCAGACGCAGGCGCGACGCCATCTCGCGGTCCACCGCGGCCAGGGCCTCGTTCGCGAGGGTGGCCCCCTGCCAGGCCGCGAAGGCCCGCAGCGGCGCCCCACGGAGCACGACCGCGAGGGCGTGGGGCTCGGAGGCGGCGGCGATGAGCGCGGGCGTGTGACGCGGCGCGATCGGGGCCGGGGGGGCGACCCAGGGCCCGCTCCCCGCGGCGCCCACCTCGAGGTCGACGCGCACGTGATCGGCGCCCACGCGCACCACCACCCGGCGATCGCGCCCCAGGTCGAATGCGCGACCACCGTCGGCCATCGGGAGGGGCTTGCCCGCGATGGCCAGCGCGGCCGCCACCGCGTCCGCCAAGACCGCCGCGTCACGGGCCGGGAGCACCGCGCGATGCCACAGCCGGGGAACCACGCCGTCCCCGAAGGCCACCGCGACCTCGCCCGGCACCGGCGCCGCCGGCGCGCTGCCCAGCGCCAGGACGACGGGGCGTCCGCGATCCAGCCCCGCAAGATCGGGCGCGGTCAGGCCCAGCGCGCCCACCAGCGACCCGACCGCGGCGTCGAAGGATCCGACCGTCGCGAGCCGTGCCCGCGCCTCCGCCGGCGCACCCGCGAGCAACCGGCTGACCGCCCCATGCAGCGCCGCGTAACGCTCGGGCCACAACAGCGCCAGCACCGTGGCGTCCCCCGCCGCGTCGAGCAGCGCCATCACCGCGGGATCGGCCGCGACGGCAGGCGCCTCGTCCTTCGCCGGCCCACCACCGTCCCGTCGGCAGCCCGCCGCCAGGACCAGGATGACCGCCCAGAGCGCCGCTCGTTTCATGCCAGACCTCCACGCCGTTGGGCCGAAACTACCCCGTTTTCGCGCGCTTCGCTCGTGATGCCCGGCGCGGCCGTCGCGCGCCGCTACGCTGGCCTCATGCCGCGCCGACCCCGAGGCCACCTGCCCGACCTGCGCGCCCGCCGCCGGGCCCGCGTCGCCGCGCGCGTCATACCGCTGCGCGCAGAGGCGCCCGCCCACCCCGAAGTGACCGGCCTTCCCGATCTCGACGACGACGAGGCCTGGCTGGTCCTGGCCGATCTCTGGCAAGCCCAGGACGATCCGCGCGGCCTCGTGGTGGCGCTCAATCATGCGTGGGGCGCGGCCACCCACGAGGCGCGACCTGCCGTCGAGCGCGCCCTCGCGGCGGTGGTCGCGGCGCACGCCGAGGCCCTCGTGGGCCCCGATCTGGCGCCGCACCTCGCCGAGCGCGGAGGCTCAGTCGCCGTCACGTGGTCTCGATGCTGGATCGCGGCCGCCCGCTGCACGCTGCGGCCCCCGGGCCGTCTGCCGACGGTCGACGCCGCGATCAGCGCGTTGGCCACCGCCGTCCCGCGCCACCAGACCGTGCGGCTCCAGCTCCACGCCGAGGCCGACGGCGGCGTCCCTCAACTCGAGCCCACCGCGCAGGCCATCGACCGCTGGCCGTGGCCCCACCTCGACGCCCTGACCATCGGCCCCCACGCCGATCCGGGCAGCCTGCGCGTGGGCGACCTGAGCCCCTGGCTGCGCCCCCCCACCCTGCGCCACCTGTTCGTCGAAGGCAGCGGCATCCTGTATGACGGCGCGCTGCGCCACCCGCGGCTCGAGCACCTGACCCTGCGCACCACGGCGGTCTGGGATCGGCTCGCCCAGGCCCTGGCTCGGGCCGATCTGCCGCGCCTGCGCGTGCTCGAGCTCGTCGTCCGCGAGCCCGACGTGGGCGCCGGCCGGGAGTGGGTCGACGCCTTCCTCGACCGCCTGCCGCCGCTGCAGAGCCAGCGCGTGGTGCTCGGCGATGTGGTGTGGACGGGCAGCAGCCCAAGTGAGGGGCGCTGACCGCGCGCCCCCCGCAGGCCTCGCGTCGACTCAGGGCACCCTGCGGATGTCGCAGCCCTGTTCAGGACGCGGCTCAGGACACGTCAGGGCCCCTCGCGCGCAGCCCCGTCAGTGGCCCAGGTGCGGCGCCGACGAGAGACTTTGCAGCTGGGCCCAGGTGCGCGCCTGGCCCTGGTGAGCCATCGCGACCTGCGCGGCGATGGCGGGCTCGGCGTAGCTCAGCACCGGGGGCCCCATGATGCCCTCACGGTGCACGCCGACGACGTAGCCCGCCGACTCCGCCCGGATCCACGGCCGCAGCGCGGTGCTGGTCAGCTTGGGATCGACCGCCGGATCGAGCACCTCGACGAAGGCGGCGGTCACCTTCCCATGGCGAGACGGCGCCCGCAGGTACTGAACCATGTCGCCCACCGAGCAGAAGTGAGCGCGCTGGCCATCGCGATGCACGAGCTGTCCGCGCGGCGCGGGCTGCTCCCGCACGACCATCCCGCAGGCGGCGCACTCCTCGACGCCGATGGCCTGCGCGGTCGGCTCGACCACGGCCGCTCCCGGGGCCGGATCGCCGCGGCATCCGACGAGGGCCAACAGCGCCCACAGGCACGCGGATCTCATCGCGCCACCTTCTGTCGCTGCAGGGCGAGGCCGCTCAACAAGACCGGGCCCAGGATCCAGGCCGACCAGATGCAGGCGATCCCACCGGCCCCGGGGAGCCCCGCGTCGACCCCCAGCGTGTTCAGTTGGCCGGACGCCGCGAAGGCCTGCATCATCTCGAGCCGGAACAGCCCCGTCGGGTTCGCGACCACCAGGTTCGACACGGTCGCCGACGAGACGCCCCCGTCGGTGGCCACGAGCAGGCCCAGCAGGCCCAGGTCGTAGAACAGCACCGCCAGAAACCAGATCGCCACGGTCAGCGTGGCCGCGGTGACCTGCCGCGCGGTGAGCGTGGACACCAACACGCCGACCGAGAGGAACGCGGCGCCGAGCAACATCGTCGGCAGGTAGAGCTGGGCCAGGACGCCGGCGTGGCCGGATGGGGCCGTCGCGATGGCGGCGCCGAGGCCCACGCCCACCGCGAGGGCGAGCGACAGGAGCCTGCCCAGGAACTTCGCCGCCACCACCTCGAGGCGATTGACGGGCAGCGAGAGCAGCAGGCCGAGCGTGTTGCGCTCACGCTCGCCGACCACCGCGTCGTGGCCCAGCACCAGCGCGATCAGCGGCACCAGCATGCTGGCGAGCGTCACGAGGCTCGGCCCGACGAGGTGCGCGGCGCCGGCCTCCGCGCCGCGGCCATACAGGCTCACCGCCGACGCGAGCAGCGCGAACAGGGCGCTGATGACCAGCACCCAGCGATCCCGCGTCCGCTCCACCAGCTCGTGGAGCACCATCGCTCGGGCGACGCGTCCCATTCAGCCCTCCGCCGAGAGCAGGTGCTCGTAGATCATGTCGAGGCCGGGCTCCTCGACGCGCAGGCCGCGCACTGCGCCGTTGTGGCCGATCCTCAGCTCCACCAGCGCCAGCAGGTCGCCCGGCGCCACCTGAGCCTGCAGCTCGTCGGCGCGGTGATCGACCGCGAGGCACGCGCCGAAGCCCCGCACTGACTCGACGAAGGCCGCGCTCTCGGCGGGCTCGCCCAGGGTGAAGGTCACCCGGAGCGGAAGGTGCGCGCGCGCGCGGAGCCGGGCCGGCGTGTCGGCCGCGCAGATCTCGCCCGCCCGCAGCACGCACAGCTGGTCGATGCGGCGCTCGACGAGGGTCAACTCGTGGCTCGACATCAGCACCATCCGCCCCGCGTCGCGCCATTGCTCCAGCACGGTCCAGAGCAGCCCCAGCCCCTCCTGGTCGAGGCCACTGGTCGGCTCGTCCAGCACCAGCAGCGCCGGCTCGGTCAGGATCGCGATGCCCAGGCCGAGGCGCTGGCGCATCCCCCGGGAGTAGCCGCGCACCGCACGCCCCGCCGCCTCGGCCAGGCCGACCATCTCGAGCACGGCCTCGACGCGGGCGCGGCCCACGCCCCGAGCGCGGGCGAAGAAGCGCAGCACCCGGCGCCCCGAGAGGCTGTCGGAGAAGGCGACGGCC
>CALBMW010001075.1 GCA_937896275.1 uncultured Myxococcales bacterium | reverse complement strand
CCGTGCTCATCATGGAGCTGATCAACAACGTGGCCATCAAGGGCGGCGGCCTCTCGGTGTTCGCCGGGGTCGGCGAGCGCACCCGTGAGGGCAACGACCTGTACCACGAGATGCTCGAGTCGGGTGTCATCAAGGACGACGACCTGCCCAGCTCGAAGGTGGCGCTGGTCTATGGGCAGATGAACGAGCCCCCCGGCGCGCGTGCTCGGGTGGCGTTGTCGGCGCTGACGGTGGCGGAGTACTTCCGCGACGAGCAGGGCCTCGACATGCTGCTCTTCGTCGACAACATCTTTCGGTTCACCCAGGCAGGCTCCGAGGTGTCGGCGCTCCTCGGCCGCATCCCGAGCGCGGTGGGCTATCAGCCCACGCTCGCGACCGAGATGGGCCAGCTTCAGGAGAGGATCACCTCGACCAAGAAGGGCTCGATCACCTCGGTGCAGGCGATCTACGTGCCCGCCGACGACTTGACCGATCCCGCGCCGGCGACGGCCTTCGCGCACCTCGACGCGACCACGGTGCTCAGCCGCAAGATCGCCGAGATGGCGATCTACCCGGCTGTCGACCCCCTGGACTCGACCAGCCGTCTGCTCGACCCCTCGGTCGTCGGCGAGGCGCACTACGCGGTCGCCCGCCAGGTGCAGGCGACGCTGCAGCGCTACAAGGATCTGCAGGACATCATCGCCATCCTGGGCATGGACGAGCTGTCCGACGAGGACCGGCAGGCCGTCGACCGCGCCCGCAAGATCCAGAAGTTTCTCTCGCAGCCCTTCCACGTGGCCGAGCAGTTCACGGGCATGAAGGGCGTGTTCGTCGAGCTCGAGGACACGATCAAGGGCTTCCGTCGCATCGTGGACGGCGAGGTCGACGATCTGCCGGAGCAGGCTTTCTACATGGTGGGCACCCTCGAGGACGCCATCGAGAAGGCGAAGAAGCTGGCTGCGGCCTGAGGCGAGAGCACCGGGGAGGCGGCGCGAAGCACGTGGTGTGCGCGATCCGCTGTAGGCAAAGGGGCGAAGCATGAGCCTGAAGTTGGAGATCGTCACCCCCACCGGCAAGGTGCTCGACGCCCAGGCGACCAGCATCAGCGCGCCCGGCGTCAACGGTGAGTTCGGCGTGCTGCCCCATCACCGCCCGGCGCTGTTGATGCTGAGTGGCGGCGCGGTCGCCTACGAGGGTCCCTCGGGGCAGGGGCGCGTCTACATCCGCGGCGGCGTGGCCGAGGTGCGGGCGGACGGCGTGCTCGTGTTGGCGGACGCGGCGTTCAAGCCCGAAGCCCTCGACCGGGGTGCCGCGGAGAAGTTGCTGGCCACCACCGAGGCTGCCCTCGCGGCCCACGAGTACATCGGCGACGAGAAGCAGCGTCGTCTGTCGAGCGACCGCGCCTTCGCCGAGGCGGTGCTCAAGGTCACGGGGCACTGATCCGTCGACCGGGGCGCACCGCGCCGATCCCTCGTTCCACCCGAAGACTCTGAGCTCGCCCGCCTCGGGGCGCGCCACCCGTGCGGGCTGGCGCGGTGTATGCCGCGCCTGGGCCCAACGCCTCGGAGACGCTGACCCTTCGCATCATGAGGTGGGGCGGTGGACTCGGGCATCGTCGGTGCGAGCGCCGTGTCCCCGGCCGAGGTGGTTCAGGTGCCCTCGAGCCCGCTGATCAGGTCGATGAGCCGCTCCAGCTCATCGAGGCTGTGGAAGCGGATCTCGATACGGCCCTTGCCGCGTCGGCGGACCAACCGGACCGGTGCGCCCAGCGACCCGCGGAGTTGCTCCTCGACGGCATCGTCGGCGCGGCTGCGGATGGGTGGATCGGCGGGCGCTGGGGGCTCGCGCCCCGCGTCGAGCGCCTCGGGCTCGGCTGCGTCCGCGGCGTCCAGGCGATCCCCGTCGCGCACCGAGCGGGCCCGACGCTCCGTCTCGCGCACCGACCAGCCTTCGGTGGTGGCGACGCGCGCCAGCTCTGCCTGTGCCTCGGTGGGGGCCGTCAGCAATGCCCGCGCGTGCCCGGCCGTCAGCTCGCCAGCGATGAGCGCGGCGCGCACCGCCTCGGGCAGCTTGAGCAGGCGGAGGGCGTTGGCCACCGTCACCCGGTCCTTGCCCACCCGCTGCGCGATCTGCTCCTGGGTCATGCCGTAGGCGTCCGCCAGGTGGCGGAAAGCCTCGGCCTCCTCGATGGGGTCGAGGTCCTCACGCTGAACGTTCTCGACGAGCGCCAACTCGAAGGCCTTGGCGTCCGACACGTCGCGGACGACCACGGGCACGTCGCTGAGGCCCGCGAGGCTGGCGGCGCGAAAACGACGCTCCCCCGCGATGATCTGATAGCGATGGGGGCCGAGCTCGCGCACCAGGATCGGCTGGAGCAAGCCGTCCATGCGGATCGAAGCCGACAGCTCGGCGAGGTGACGGTCGTCGAAACGCAGGCGGGGCTGATGCGAGGCGGGCTCGATCTGGTCGATGGGCAGCGTGCCGGGGGTCCGCGCGGGGGTGGGCAGGCCACCAGCGTCGGCGCCGGGGATCAGCGCAGAGAGGCCGCGGCCAAGGACCGGGCGGCGGGAGGGCTGGCTCACGGGGGGCTCCCAGGATCAGCGCCGTGGCGCTCGCGCAGCAGGCGCGCGAGTTGCCGATAGGCCCGCGCGCCGCGCGAGGCGCGGTCGTAGTGATGGATGGACTTGCCGAACGAAGGGCTCTCTGAGAGCCGCACGTTGCGCGGGATGACCATGTCGAAGACGCGGTCGCCAAAGAAATTGCGAGCTTCCTCGGCCACCTGATGCGAGAGGTTGTTCCGGGTGTCGAACATGGTGAGCAGGATGCCCTCGATGATCAACTCGGGGTTCAGGCGGCGCTGGATCAGCTGAATGGTGCGGGTGAGCTGAGAGAGACCCTCGAGCGCGTAGTACTCGCACTGCAGTGGGATGAGCGCCGAGTCCGCGGCGGTGAGCGCGTTGATCGTGAGCAGGCCGAGCGACGGGGGGCAGTCGATGATGATGAACTCGGGGCGACGGGCGCTTCGCTCGATGGCCTCGCGCAAGCGGTGTTCCCGGGCGATCGCGTCGACCAGCTCGACCTCTGCGCCGAAGAGGTCTTGGTTGGAGGGCAGCACGCTCAGGTGCTCGATGCCCGGTGCCGGCACCTGCAGGTCGGGGAGCTCTCCCATGCCGATCAGCGCGTGGTAGATGCCGCGGCGTTGCGCGCCGGGCACGATGCCCAGGCCGCTGGTGGCGTTGGCTTGTGGATCCAGATCGATGAGCAGCGTCTCGGCGCCCTCGAGCGCGAGGCCGGCGGCCAAGTTCACCGCGGTGGTGGTCTTTCCGACGCCGCCCTTCTGGTTGGACACGCAAATCGTATAGCTGCGCATGCCGCGCTGATAGCATAGGCGCCGTTCCGGAACCAGCCGGGCGTGCGTTTCACGTGAAACAGATCCCCTATCGGAGGACTCATGGCGCTGTTGCGCAAGGAAGAGGTGGCGGTGGTGGCGGTGGAGCAGCCGCGGCCCGAGAACGGCGCGCTGCTGGGCCGCGGCAGTCGGTTCGAGGGCAAGCTGACCTTCGAGGGCACTGTGCGGATCGACGGTGAGTTCGTGGGGGACATCGTGTCCGAGGGGCGCCTCGTCATCGGCGAGGGCGCACAGGTCGAGGGCACAGTGACCGTGTCGACGGCGCTGGTGAGCGGGGGTCTTTCGGGCACCGTCACCACGCGCGGCCCCCTCGAGCTCAAGTCTACGGCCCGCGTGACGGCGGACCTGCGAGTCGAGACCCTGATGATGGAGCGCGGCGCGTTCTTCGAGGGCACGGTGAAGATGAACGGCGGCAAGGGCGGGGCAGACTGAAGCCCAGTCAGCCGGCCCAGTCGGCCGGCCCGGTTAGCCGGGGCGCGGGCTCCGGTCCCACCGTTGCACGCTGCGCGCATGGCCGTCGGCGCCGCGATAGGCCAGATCCAGGGCGCAGGTCCAGCCGGCGGGCTCGAAGGCCGGCCGCTGGGCGGCGAGCATCCGCAGGACGGACGAGACCTGGACGCCCGCCGACGCCGCCAGGGCCGGCCAAGCGGTCGGCGAGACCACGGCTCGGCTGACGACCTGCACGGGGGCGTCGAGGCGAATGGGCCATCGGTCCCGGATGACCTCGAGCGCGCTCAGCCCGAGCGTCGAGCCGACCGTGCGCAGGAAGGCGGCGCGCTTGACCCGCGGCTCCACCAGGATGACGCGACGCGCTGGCTGCAGGCAGGCCACCACGACGCCCGGCACGCCGCTGCCGGCGCCCACGTCGACCAAGGGCAGGTCCGGCGCCAGCGCGCCCGCGACGGCCAGCCCGTCCACGACGTCCACGCTCCAGGGATCCAACCGGCTGGCCGGTCCGCTCAGGTTATGGGTCCCGGCCCACCGCTCACGCGCGTCGAGGAATCGGGCGAGGCGGCCGACCGCCGCGGCGTCTACGTCGATCTCCAGGCCGGCGCCCTCGAGGGCGCGTCCCAGAGCCACGGCCGGCGTGCTCACTCGGGGCAGGCGGCTTCCAGCGGCAAGTCGGCCGAGACCGGCGTACCGGCCGTGCCGTCGGACGCCACCGCGATGAGGGTGACCCGGGCGGGCAGCGAAGGGGGGCGCGGCGCGCAGGCGGAGACGCCCGCCAGCGGTGCCTCGAGCAGCGCGCAGGGATCGGTGCAGGCGGGCGTGTCGGTGGGGCAGGGCGCCCCCCACTCGATGCGGTGCACTCGCCCGTCCGGTGTCCGCGCGCTGCTCAGGCCGCCAAGGCCGTCCCCCCCCCGCCCGCTGGGCACTCTGCGGGGCCCGTCACCCAGGTCGACCACGAGATCCACGTCGACGCGGTCTTCCTCGAGGTCCGTCAGGCGTACCAGGAAGTAGGTGCTGCCCTGTGCCTGGCAAAGGCTCAGGGGCACGATCGCCGGCGCACGGTTGCGCACGTCGACCACCTCGTCACAGCCGCTGCTCACGGCGCCCGCCGCTGTGAGCGCGGCCGCCAACCAGCATCGATTCATGTTGGTCCTCACCCAGAGAAGTCTTGATCGGCGGCGTCGAGCACCGCGCGCAGCGCGTCGTGCAGCGCTCCGTTGGTGGCCACGACCGAGCCCGCGTGCAGGTCGAGGGTGCCACCGTCGCGAGCCGAGCACAGGCCGCCCGCCTCGCTGACCAGCAGCGCCCCGGCCGCGATGTCCCAGCTCGAGAGCTGTCGTTCCCAATAGGCGTCCAGCCAGCCCGCAGCGACGTAGGCCAGATCGAGGGCGGCGGCGCCGGCACGCCGGACACCCTGTGCGACCCGCAGCACCGCCTCGAGGCGGTGGACGTTGTTGTCGCGGGCGGTCCGGCGATCGTAGGGGAAGCCGGTGGCGGTGAGCGCGGCGTTGAGGTCCGTGACGGTGGACACCTCGAGGCGGCGCCCCTGCAGCCAAGCGCCTCCGCCGCGGGTCGCCGTGAAACTCCAACAGCGGAGCGGGTCGTGGACGACGCCGACCGCCGGCCCCTCGGCGTCCGCGAGGCCGATCGAGACCGCAAAGTGGGGAAAGCCGTGGCTGAAGTTGGTCGTGCCGTCGAGGGGGTCGACGTGCCAGGTGCGCGGCCCCCCCGCGTGGCCGCCGCCTTCCTCCGCGCGGATTGCGTCCGCGGGGAAGGCCGCGCCGAGCGCCGAGACGATGGCCCGCTCGGCGGCGCGGTCGGTGTCGGTGACCAGGTCGACCTCGCCCTTGAAGTGCACGACAGCGCCGCGGCCCCAGGCCTCGCTGATCAAGCGGCCGGCCTGCTCGGCGGCGCGCACGGCGACGGCCAACTCTGCGGCGAAGGGGAGGGGCTGGGCGCTCACCGGCGCACCCGGGGCCCGCCGACGCCGGCGTGAAGCGAGACTTTGCGAGTCGCGTCGCCGAGGATCTTCCCCCGAAAATCCAGGCCGAGCGTCGCGCGGGTGCGGTGGCCAAGGCCGGCGTCGGATGGCAGCCCGGGGCTGAGCCACGCGGGGCAGTCCTGTGGAGATGATCTTGGGCCGGTGGGGTGTTTCACGTGAAACGTCCTTCTGCTGCGGCCTGGATCCAGGCATGGCCGGCGTCGTGGATCGCGGGACGATACGCGCGAATCGCCACGCTGTCACGGCTCGGGCAGACGCGATTGGTCAACAGCACCATCGAGACGCCCGCCACGGGGTCGAGCCAAATCGAGGTCCCGGTGAAGCCAAGGTGTCCCACGGCCGTGCGACCAAAGTGCCGGCCGGAGCTCGAGGCCCCCGGGGTCGGAGTGTCCCAGCCCAGGACGCGGGTGCCCTGCGGGTGCATCCAACGGCGGGCGGTCCACGCGGGGACCACGTCATCGGGGAGCCCCAGCCCGGCGCCGTCGCCGCGCAGCGCTCGCAGCCAGGCGCGCCCGGCGCCGCGCACCGCCTCGAGCGTGCCGAACAGGCCTGCGTGGCCCGCGATCCCTCCGATCGTCCACGCGTTGTCGTCATGGACCTCGCCCTGCATCACGCGTCCCCGCCAGGGGCACTGCTCCGTGGCCGCGCAGAGGGGGTCGGGTGCGGCGGGCAAGGGCCGAAAGTGAAGCGCATCCTCGCCGTGGCCGGCCAACCCGCTCCACCGCTCGCCGAGAGGCGCATCGGCGCGCTCGCAAATCCACTCCAGCAGGAGGAAGCCCAGGTCCGAGTAGATCTCGCGGCGTCCAGGCGGCCACTCGGGGGTGGTCGCGGCCAGCATTCGACGCAAGGCGCTGCGCGCCGCCGCGTGCCGACCGGAGCGCAACACCGAGGGCCCGAGGCCTTCGTAGTAGCGTCGGTGCGGGGGCAGACCGCTGGTGTGGTCCAGCAGGCGCCACAGCGGCGTGCTGGCGAGGCCGGGGTCGCTCACCGGCGCCAGGTCGCCCACCGGCGCCTCGAGCGACAGGCGACCGGCGGCCACGAGGCGCATGGTCCAAAGCGTGGTCGTGAGGGGCTTGGTGAGTGAGGCCAGATCGAAGACGGTGGCCTCGTCGCAGGGGGGGGCGCCCGGATCGGGGGAGCGGTGGCCGGCGTACCAGGCGCGGCCGGCTCCATCGGCGACGTCGATGGCGAAGGCGATGGCGGACGCCACGCCCTCGGCGACGCCCTGCCGAACCAAGTGGCCGACGCGCAGCGCCTCAGCCACGAGGGCACGCCACGCAAGGCTCCAGCAGAAGCAAGCGCCCCTCGGTCGGCTCGAGCCGGACCCGCGCGCCCATGGGCAGAAGGGCCAGGCGCCCGCGGTGGCCGGCCGGCGCGCCCATCACGACGGGCAGCGGTGACGCGTCGGCCGCGAACGCGTCCGCGATCGCGCAGGACTCCTCGCGCCCGACACCGAGGTCGCCGAGCCACACGCCGCGCGCGCCCGTCAGCAGGCCGGCCGCGCGGAGCTGCTGAAAGCATCGGTCCAGGCGGTAGGCCGGCTCGTTGACGTCCTCGAGCAGCCACAGGGGGTCGGTCACGCTGCCGGCGGGTGACGAGGGGGTGCCGAGCAGGCTCGCGAGCACCGTGAGGTTGCCGCCCATCAGTCGGCCTTCCAAGGAGGGCCCCGGGGCGGACGCGGAATACAGGATGGCTGAACTCTCCCCCCGCAGGAGCGCGAGGTCGGCGTCGAGGTCGACCTGAATCTGAGCCGGGCGCCCGAGGCTGGTCACGGCGGGCCCATGAAAGGTCACCCAGCCCAGGCGCGTGGCGAGGGGGCTCAAGAGCGCGGTGGCGTCGCTGAAGCCCACGAAGATGCGAGGTCGCGCGGTGGCCGCGGCCTCGACCACCTGCCGGGCGATGCGCGACGCGCCGCTCCCTCCACGCCCGCACCACACGATGTCGACACCAGGCTCGCCGAGAGCGCGGACGAGCTCGTCTGCGCGCTCGGCGTCGCCTCCCGCGAGGTAGCCCCGCCAAGTGCTGTCGCGGCGCGCGGGATCGAAGCGAACCGCGCAGCCCGCGCGCTCGAGGGCACCGAGGCCGGCGTCGAACGCGCCCTGATGAGAGGCGCCGATGGGGCCCGAGGGCAGGACGACCCGGACGGTCGGACGGCCACCGACTGCCGTGGGGAGGGGGGGACGCATCGGGGGAGTCTAGGAGCTTGGTGCACGTCCATCAACACGGCGCGCGCTGCGCCTCCGCTGCGGGCGGCGGCGCTCGGATGTCTCGCGGCGTTGTGCGGGCGCATGCGCCACCCGGAGCCGTCGCCTTGGCGGGATGGCGTGCCGGGCGTCACGGCTCTCGGAGACCGGCTTTGGCGACTCCCGGAGCCTCGGTGGAGGGATTGCGCTCGCGCGGCCCGCGCGTTTCACGTGAAACGCAGGACCGACCACCGGGCAGAGGTGCGGTGATCCGACGACGGTGATCCGACGACGGTGATCCGACGACGGTGACGCGACGACGGTG
>CALBMW010001074.1 GCA_937896275.1 uncultured Myxococcales bacterium | reverse complement strand
GTCGGCGCCGAGGGCCTCAGCATCGGCGTCCGGCGTGAGCGGCCAGCCCGGGGGCTCGCTGTCGGCGGCGGGCGCTGGGCGGTCGGCAGCGAGCGCCTCGGCCCCGTCCTCGTGCCGGTCGTCGACGGTCGCAGGCGCCGCGTCCGTGCCTGTCGGTACGGGCGCGGGACCGTCCGCGAGCGATCCCGCGAGCCGGGCCGCGGCGTCCGAGAACGCGTCCGCGCCGAAGCCGCCCGGGTGGATCGACTCGTCGTAGGGCTCGATGTCGTCGAGCGCGGCCATCAACGCGGCGGCATCGTCGCGTGAGGCGCCAGCGACCGCCTCACTTTCGTAGGCTGGACGCTCGCCCAGTGCGGGCATCGGCGTCGTGATCGGGCGGTCGAACCAGCCGTCTTCCTCCTGATCGGCGACCATGACCTCGGGCGACCCACCCTCGCGCGGCGTCGCGTCGACGCACTCGGGCGGCGCATCCTCGATCACCACGACCCGGGGCGGCGCCGCGTCCGCGGCCGGCTGCACCTCGTAGGGGAGGGTCGACTGAGCCTCCAAGCCGACCCATTCGTGGGGCGCCGGGGCGGCGGCGACGGCGACGGGTTGCGCGTGGGTCACCGCATGCGTCGCGTCGGGGTCGTCGAGCGCGTGCGTGAGATCGGACAGATCGTCGGGCGTCGGGTCGCGGCCCGGCGAAGGCTCTGAATCGGCCTCCGCGAGGGCCGCGAAGAGCTCGGTCTCCTGCTCGACCTCACCGGCGCAGGTCGACACGGCCAGCGCAGGCGCGGGGGGCGGCGAGGGGGGCGTGACGTCACCGAGCGCGCGCGCGATCAGGCCGTCGAGCTCGCTCACCGACAACTCACCGACCTCGGCGGCCAACGCGGAGGCCAGGCGCTGCCGTAGCGCGGCGTCCGCCGGTCGGAGCCGCGCGGCCCAACCGTCGGTGGTCGACGCGACCTCCGCGAGCCGGCTCTCCCGCAGGACGAGCGCGCGCTCGCGCTCGGCGAGGATCGCCCGGAGCGCGGCGTCGATGCCCCGGGCTGCGTCGGGCGCGGCGTTCTGTGCGCGTGCTGCCAGGGCTTGGACGCGCGACACCAGCCCGCGCTCCTCATCGGCGAGGCGGGACTCGAAGGCGGTGAGGCGACGCAGTCGCGCCGCCAGTTCATCGATCGACACGGACACATCCCCGGGGACGGCGTCGCCGGTCACCCTAGCACGGCGTGCTGAGCGCGCCCATATCTCGAACCGGGCGCGCCCGCGACCCGATCTCGCCGTGCGTCGCCCGCCTGGGGGGCGAGCCATCTCGCGGTGTCACGACCTGGCCGAGACGTGGAGCACGGGCCGCTGCACGCCCGCGCGGACGCCGCGGCGTCTCGAGGATCGAGCGTGCGGTCGGCGATCTGCTCATCTTTGGCTGGCCGCGCAGGACCCACGAGCGGTGCCGTCCGTGGACCAGGGTCAGACGGGTCGGCACCTTGCGCGCGCGCGAGATGAAAATCGGGCGACTATGGGCGCAGAGTCGGGAAGAATGTCGCTGCTCGTGCGTTCTCGCGGGCGTGGCGGTCGTTTTCGCGCAAATCGCGCGATGTCGGGCGTCCTTGGCGAAAGCCGCTGCGATGTCAGGGGAAAAAGATATCGCAGAACATTTGAAAGCTCAGCGCTGGCATGTGCGCAGAGATTTCGGTAATCAGACGCGGCAGCTTTCGCGTGCGAGGTCGGTGATGACTCGACGGTATTGGGTTCTCTTCGTGGGCAGCGTCTTCCTCGCGGTTGGGGCGTCCGGCTGTGACGAGAAGGGCGGCAACGTCGCGTGCGAGTCGGGCGGAGACTGCGACGACGGGCTCATTTGCGTGCAGAACAACTGCGTCGGCCTGGACGATCTGGACCAGGACTTCGACGGAGATGGGCTGAGCAACGAGCGCGAGGGCGCGCTCGGCACCGATCCTCGCCTCATCGACACCGATGGCGACGGCGAGGACGACCGGTCCGAGATTGGCAACGGCGACGAACCGATCGACAGCGACGGCGACGGCATCATCGACGCGCTCGAGCGCGACGACGTGGACAGCGACGGCGACGGCGTGCCGGACGAGCAGGACCCCTGCAACGCCGATCCCACCTGCCCGACGGCTCCCGAGGAGCTGTGCAATGGGGTAGACGACGACGGCGATGGCACCGTGGACGAAGGCTTCACGTTGGGCGCGCCCTGCACCGTGAGCGCGGGAGTCTGCGCGCGGCCTGGGAGCACAGTGTGCGACGAGTCCGGCCGCGCGACCCGGTGTGATGCGGAGCCGGGGCTGGCCGGACAGGAGCTCTGCAATGGCCTGGACGATGACTGCGATGGGCGCATCGACGAGGGCGTGACCAACGCGTGCGGTGTCTGTGGCGAGCTTCCTCCGGAGCTCTGTGACGGCATCGACAACGATTGCGATCCCGCTACGCCGGACGGGAGCGCCGAGGACTGGTTCGACGCTGCGTGCGACGGCGAGGACGCCGATCGCTGCGCCGAGGGCGCCTTCGTCTGCGCGGGCGGGCTGCGGGTGTGCGACGACGACACAGAGGACGCGCTCGACGTCTGCAACGGCGTCGACGACGACTGTGATCCGACGACGCCGGACGGCGCGGCCGATGGTTGGCTGGGTGCGGCGTGCGATGGGCCCGACGGCGATCTGTGCGCCGAGGGGGTCGAGCTGTGCGCGGCCGGGGTTCGGACCTGCACCGATGACACCGCCGATGGGCTCGAGGCCTGCGACGGGCAGGACAACGACTGCGACCCCGACACCGAAGATGGCGCCGACGAGCCTTGGCTCGGCGCCCGTTGCGACGGCGACGACGCTGACCGGTGCGAGGAGGGGATCCTGACGTGCGACGGGGGTCAGCAGCGCTGCACGGACACCACCGGCGATGCCGTGGAGCTGTGCGATGGCCAGGACAACGATTGCGATCCGTCGACCGCCGACGGGAGCGCCGAGCCCTGGTTCGAGGACGCGTGCGACGGGGCCGACGTGGACGCGTGCGCCGACGGCCGCGACCGCTGTGTGGCGGGGGCCCGCCGCTGCGACGATGACGCCGAGGCGGTGGTCGAGCTCTGCAACGACCTGGACGACGACTGCAACGGGACGATTGACGATCCCTTCGCCGAGCTTGGGCAGGGTTGCTCCGAAGGGTTGGGCGCGTGCGCGGCCGTTGGTCACGTGGTGTGCGCCGACGACGGCCGGGGCACGCGGTGCGATGCGGTCGCGGGCCAACCGAGTGAAGAGGTGTGCAACGGGATCGACGACGACTGCGACGGCAGCGTCGATGAGGCCGATCCGCAAGGCGGAGGCGCCTGCGCCACGGGCCGCCCGGGGGTGTGCGGCGCGGGCACCGAGGTGTGCACCGAAGGCCGGCTGACGTGCCGCGCTGATGTGGCGCCGGGTGATGAGGCCTGCAACGGGCTGGACGACGACTGCGATGGGCAGGTCGACGAGATCTTCCGGGTCGCGCTGCCGTGCAGCGTCGGCGATGGCGCGTGCGCTGCCCAGGGCCTGACCCGGTGCAACGCGGCGGGCGACGACGTGGCGTGTCGCGCGACGCCGAATCAGCCCGTCGCCGAGGTGTGCAACGGCGTGGACGACGACTGCGACGGCGTGGTGGACAACCAGCCTTCGGACGCGGGGGGCGACTGCAGCGTCGGCGACGGCGCCTGCCTCGCGCATGGAACCGAGCGGTGCATCGCAGGGGCGCTGCGCTGCGACGCCGCGCCGGGACAACCGGTCGATGAGTCGTGCAACGGCGTGGACGACGATTGCGACGGGGTGGTCGACGACGATCCGGCCGAGGTCGGTTTGGCGTGCGTCGGCGGCTTGGGCGCGTGCGCCGCGGTGGGCGCGATCGCCTGCGCGGACGGCCTGCCGCGCTGCGACGCGGTCGAGGGCGTGCCGGACACCGAGCAGTGCAATGGGCGTGACGACGACTGCGACGGCCAAGTGGACGAGGACGCGGCCGACGTGGGGTCTCCCTGCTTCGAGGGCCTGGGCGCCTGTGCGGCGGCCGGCGCGCTGCGGTGTGTGGCGGGCGCGCTGGCGTGCGATGCCCGAATCGGCGGCGGAGGCCCCGAGGTGTGCAACGGCGTGGACGACGACTGCAACGGGCTGGTGGACGACGCGCCGGGCGACGCGGGGGGTGACTGCGCCGCCGGTGTGGGCGCCTGCGCGGCGTCCGGTGTCGAGATCTGTGTCGGTGGCGCGCTGACGTGCGGCGCGCAGGCCGGGGTGCCGGGGGTCGAGATCTGCAACGGCCTGGACGACGACTGCGACGGCGCGGTCGACGACGCGGCCACCGACGCGGGGGCGGCCTGCCTGGCGGGGGTTGGCGCGTGCACGGCGCGCGGCGCGATGCGGTGCCAGGACGGCGCGCTGGCGTGTGACGCCGTGGCGGGCGATCCGACGCCCGAGACCTGCAACGGCCAGGACGACGACTGCGACGGCGTGAGCGACAACGCGCCGGCGACGCAGGCGCGCCGTGCCAGGCGGGCCTGGGCGTGTGCGAACGAGACGGCGTGATGCAGTGCGTCGGCGGGGCGCTGAGTTGCGACGCCTCACCGGGACTGCCGGCGGGCGAGATCTGCAATGGCCTCGACGACGACTGCGACGGGGTCGTGGACGACGCGCCCGCGGACGCCGGGCTGCGCTGTACCGCCGGCTTGGGGATCTGCGGCGAGGCCGGTCGGACCCAATGCGCGGATGGCGTGATCAGCTGTGACGCGCAGCCGGGCCAGCCGGGTCCCGAGGTGTGCGACGGCAGTGACAACGACTGCGATGGTCAGGTCGACAACAATCCGGTGGACGAGGGCGAGGCGTGCACGGCCGGGCGGGGCGCGTGCGCGACGGTCGGCGCGCTCCAGTGCGCGGGCGGCGTGCCAACCTGCGACGCCCAACCGGGGGACCCCATCGCCGAGAGCTGCAACGGGATCGACGACGACTGTGACGGTCTGGTCGACGACGCGCCAACGGACGTGGGCGCCGCGTGCCAGGCGGGCGTGGGAGCGTGCCAGCGGCCCGGGGTCGAGCGGTGCGCGGGCGGCGCGATCACCTGCGACGCGGTCGCGGGGGCGCCCGGCGTCGAGGTCTGCAACGGCATCGATGACGACTGCGACGGCGTCATCGACAACGCGCCGGTGGACGCGGACGGGGCTTGCGCCAACGGCGCCGGGGCGTGTCTGGCTGCGGGCGCGCTGCGCTGCGTGGACGGCGCGCTCGCGTGCGACGCGGTCGCGGGCGAGCCGGCCGCCGAGACCTGCAACGGCGTCGACGATGATTGCGACGGGGTGGTGGACGACGCGCCGGTCGACGCCGGCGAGGACTGCACCGCGGGCGTGGGCGCATGCCGGGCTGCGGGCGTCGTTCAGTGCGTCGGTGGAGGGTTGAGCTGCGACGCCGTGGCGGGCGCGCCGCGCGCCGAGATCTGCAATGGCATCGACGACGACTGCGACGGCGCGGTGGACGACGCGACCGTGGACGCAGGGCGCGGCTGCACGGCGGGGATCGGCGCGTGCATCGCGCGGGGCGTAGAGGTTTGCGCCGACGGCGTGTTGAGTTGTGGCGCCCGGGCCGGGTCTCCGAGCCTCGAGTTGTGCAATGGAATCGACGACAACTGTGACGGCGAGATCGACGACGCGACCGCGGACGCCGGTGGGGCCTGTGTCGAGGGCGTCGGAGCCTGCCGCGCCGCTGGCGTCGTGGAGTGCGCCGACGGGGCGTTGGCCTGCAGCGCGCGAGCGGGCGAACCCGGCGCCGAGGCGTGCAACGGCGTTGACGACGACTGCGACGGCGCGGTGGACGACGCGCCGACGGATGCAGGCGGGGCCTGCAGCGTGGGCGTGGGCGCGTGCGTCGCCCAGGGGATCGAGGTTTGCCTCGGTGGCGGGCTGACCTGCGACGCGGGCGCGGGCGGCGGTGGACCGGAGCTCTGCAACG
>CALBMW010001073.1 GCA_937896275.1 uncultured Myxococcales bacterium | reverse complement strand
CACCTTCGACGCGTGGCCGGACACCTCGGCGAGTCCCTCGTCATCCAGACGGCCTTCGGAGACTCGGGGCACACGACGTTCTTCGTGTCCAACGCCGAGGAGTTTGCAGCTCACGCCGATGAGATCATCGCCGCCCCCGAGGTGAAGGTGATGAAGCGAATCCGGTGCCGCGGCGCGGCCCAGGAGGCTTGCGTGACCCGCCACGGGACCATCGTCGGTCCGCTCATGACGGAGCTGGTCGGCTTCCCCGAGCTCACCCCCTACCGCGGTGGCTGGTGCGGCAATGAGGTCCTGCCTGAGTCTTTCTCCGAGGACGTGCGAGACGAGGCCCGCGGGATGACGGTCGCGTTCGGTGAGGAGCTGCGGAAGATGGGCTACCGGGGCTACTTCGAGCTCGACTTCCTTCGGGATCTCGACGACGACAAGCTCTACCTGGGAGAGGTGAACCCGCGCATCACGGGCGCGAGCGCCATGACCAACCTCGCGGCGTTTGCCCACGCCGACGCCCCTCTCTTCCTGTTTCACCTGCTCGAGTACTCCGACGTGGACTTCGAGCTCGATGTCGACGCGCTGAACGCTCGTTGGGCCGATCCGGCCAACATCGACGCGTGGGGCCAGCTCGTGATCAAGCACGTGAGCGAGTCCGTCGAGCTCGTCCTGGCGGCGCCGCCCTCCGGGATCTGGCGGCTGATGCCCGACGGGACCGCGCGGTTCGTACGCGTCCAGACCCACCGACGGACGGTGGAGTCGGACGACGAGGCGTTCTTCCTGCGAATCACCCGGCCCGGGGACTATTTTTACGAGGGTGCGGACCTCGGGATCCTGATCACGCCGTCGCGGCTCATGACCGCGGAGTTCGAGCTGGAGGACCGCGCGAGGCGGTGGATCAAGGCGATTCGTGCCCAGTTCGTGACGCGCCCCGTGAGCGCCGAGGACCCGGACGTCGCGGGGCAGACGCTCGAGGCCGGCAACTTCAAAATCCTGTGAGATGCTGAAGATCCTGCGAAATGCCAAAGACCCGGTGAAATGCTGATCCCCGTCACCCTGCGGGCCCTCTCCGAAGACTCACCCGGCCCGAAGTGGGCCGAGGTCGCTCGCGAGTATTGGCCGCGGTACCGTGCCTGGTTCGTGCGCGAGGGCGAGGCGAAGCGCGCGACCTTCCTGGCGTGCGAGCGCGCACTGCGGCGGCACATGCCCGAGATGGTGCCGCTCTACGAGCAGCTGGTCGATGCGGCCGGCGGCTCCGATCTGGTGGCGCGGTTCCTCTCGATGTACCGGCCACCGACCTACGCGACAGGCTGCTCCCAAGGTGTGTGGCGGCAATGGCCGCCGTTGCTGGTGCGTAACTATGACTACTCGCAGATCCTTTGGGAGCGGCTGGTCTGGCGCACCCGTTGGCTCGGCCGCACGGTGATCGGCAACAGCGATTGCCTGTGGGGGTTGGTCGACGGCATCAACGACGCGGGCCTGGCGATCTCTCTCGCCTTCGGCGGGCGGCGGGTGGTCGGCGATGGCTTCGGGATCCCGCTGCTGGTGCGTTACGCCCTGCAGGTGTGCACCACGACCGCCGAGGCCGTCGAGGTGCTCTCGCGGGTGCCGTGTCACATGGCCTATACGGTGACGGTCCTCGACGCCGAGGCGCGGCATGCGACCGTCTTCCTGTCGCCGGACCGCGCGCCGGTCGTCACAGCCGACACCGTGGCCACGAACCATCAGGGCACCGTGGAGTGGCCGGAGCACGCGCTGTCGACGGGGAGCGTGGAGCGTCTCATCGCGCTCGACCGCGCGGCGAACGCCGCCACCGCGACCGCTGATGGCCTGGTCGCGCAGTTTCTCGAGGCGCCGGTCTGGTCTGGACGACACGGCGCCGGGGCGGGGACGCTCTACACGGCCTGCTACTCCCCGATGGACAGGAGCCTCGCGATGATCTGGCCGGACCGCCGCTGGCTCCAGTCGATCGCCGCCTTCGACGAAGGGACCTTCGACGTGGCGCTGATCCGGCGGGAGGGCGCCGCCGACTGATTGGGCGGTCCCGGTCATGGGCGCCGACCTCCTCGGTCGCGAGCGCGGCGGCCGCAGACGCTTCTCCGCGGTCGGCGCGCCGCCGAGAAGTGCACACCATTCTCGGCGCTCGCGAATCGTGCTACCCCTGGCGCGCAGAGACGTGGGGAGCCTTGGGAGGGACGCTGATGAAAGCCTGGATGCTCGCGCCGATCGCCCTGCTCGTGGCCGCCTGCGGCGCCGCGCCCTCGACGGTCGGCAGCACGCTCGACGAGCCGGCCGAGGATGACGGACCCCCGCAGGCGGTCGAGCTGGTGAAATATGAGCAGAAGACCAAGGAGCTTCTCGAGACGACCGAGAAGCTGAACGCCGTGCGCGGCCAGGTCGACGAGCAGCGGCGCCGCCTGGCGGTCATCTGCGTCGATCACCCCGATCACGAGGTCTGCCAGCCGCAGACCGCGGCGGCCTACGCGCGCAAGACCTTCTGCGAGGACCCGGAGTTCACCGGCCACGTCGACGCGGTGGTCAACGCGTGCCACCGCGGAGAGTGCAAGGAGCTCGACCAGGCCGAGCAGATCGGGCGCGCGCAGTACATGCTGCTCACCCAGCGCCTGCCCCACTCACTCGTCCTCTTCCGCGCCTCGAACACGCGCCTCGACCGCGACGACAAGAAGCAGGTTCAGCACTTCCTCGACGCGCTGCAGGGCGAGAAGGGCTTCGTGATCATCGTGGGTCGGGCCAGCCGCGACGGGAACTGGCGCCAGAACATCCGCCTGGCCCTCGATCGCGCCAACGCCGTCCGAAAGTACCTCGTCGAAGACCTGGGGATGGACAAGGAGCGCGTCGGCTTCATCACCTATGGCGCCGAGAAGATGTACCTCACCGAGCTCGACGCCGCCCGGTTGTCCCAGCAGAAGCTGTCGGTCAAGCGGGCCAACCGCAGCGCGCTGATCTTCGCCTACCCGTGCTGGGAGGGCGCCGAGCGTGCGCTCCCCTGAGATCCTCGCCCGCCGCCTGCCGGGGGTCCTCCCGCTCGCGGTGATCGTGGCCTTGGGCTGCGGTGGGGCGGCCGCGCAAGAGCCGGAGCGAGGGCCCCTCGCCGAGGCCTTGCGCGCCCTCGACGCGCAGCAACGACGCGTGGCCGAGCTGGAGCGGGCCAACGCGGCCCTCGAGTCGGAGCGCGCCGCCCTCGCCGATCGCCTGCGCACCGCGGAGCAGCGCCTGGGCCTGCGCGACTTCGAGCCGACCATGCTGAAGCCCGTGCGCGGCGCGCTGACTTTCAGGCCCGATCACGCCCAGCGCGTCGGCGAGGCGGGCGCGCGGGCCCGCAAGGTCGATCTGCGGCGCAAGGAGTCCGACCGCCCCTTCGTCGTCGCCTACTGGGCCACCTGGTGCGTGCCCTGCGTCGCGCCCGACGAGATCGCGGCCCTCCGCGACCTGAGGGTGCAGGTCGATCGCGCGGGCGGCTCGCTCTGGTCGGTGGCGGTGGACGATCTCGCCGCCGTCCAGGGCGACGCGCGCGCGAGCGGCTGGTTCTACCCCCTGCTGCAGCGCAAGGACGCCCACCTCGAGTGGCTGCCCAAGGCCTTCATCGACCAAGCGGGCCTCGGCCTGCCGCTCTTCCTGGTGATGCGGCCCGACGGAGAGCTGCTCTGGTGGCGCCACGGCACCCTCGAGCCGCCCGCCGTGGACGAACTGGTCACCGCGGTGATCCGCGCTCAGCGCTGAGCGGCGCGCGCCTGGATCTGTTCGAAGAGCCTGCCGGCCGCCGCCTCGACCCCCGGCTCCAGCCCCTCGACGCTGTCGGCAGAGGCCTTCCCGCTGGCCAGCAGGCGCGCATCACCCGTGTCGTGCAGCTTGAGGCTGACCCGCAGCGAGCCGCCAAACCGGATGATCTGGCCCGACACCACGTAGTCGGCGCCGATGTTGCGACCGGTGTCCACCTCGCAGTTGCCTTCGCAGGTCGACAGGTCGGTGTCGGGCGGCAGCAGCGCGAGGATGTTCTCGCGCGTCATCACGAAGTACCGAGTGCCCGGCAGGTGAAGCGCCACGCCGCGCACGACATCGGTGACGTAGGAGGCCTCTTCGCTGGTCAGCCCGGCCAGATCGTGCAGCTCGAGCACCGCGAGGCGCCGGGGGGCGGCGGTCGGCCCGGTCGCCACGGGCGCGAGCGGCGCGGGCACGACCGACGCGGGCACGACCGACTCGGGCACGGCGGGCGTGGCCACGACCGCGGTCCCCAAGACGGTGGGCAGCGCCGCGAGCTGTTCCCCCACGTCGCGCGTGAGCGCCCCGAGCGCCTCGGTGAGCGCGATGTCCGCCGCCCGCTCCGCCGGCGCCGTCCGGTACCACGCGTACATGACCTCGCTGTAGTCACGCGTCGCGGTTGCCTCGAGCGGCACCACGACGCCGTCCGCGCGCCGGAGGGTCGCCTGCATGTCGAAGGTCACGCTGCCCCACTCGGGCGTCGGAATCGGCAGGAGGCCGATCCCCGGGTACACGAAGAGGATGTCGAGCACCACGCTGCGCTGCGTCTTGATCCGCCCCCGAATCGTCAAGTCGAGCACGGCATCGACGGAGACCGCGGGGTTGGCCTCCATGTGATCGGGGAGTGACGCGCCAAGGAAGGCGGCCACCTGTTCGTGCAGCTTGGCCTCGTCGCTGGCGCGGGCGTCGAGGCCGTGGGTGCGCACATCGCCCAGCCGCAGCGTGCGCGGGGCTCGGGCGCGTTGGGCCTGGAGGGTGGCCCAATCCAGCTCCTCGTCGAGCCGCACGCTGGCCAGGTTGGGCGTCGCGCAGCCCGCCGCGACCAGCAGCAGCGCGGGCCAGAGCAGAGGCAGCGCGGGCCAGAGCAGAGGCAGCGCGGGCCAGAGCAGAGGCAGCGTGCGCCGCGCGAGAGATGGGGGGGGCGGCGATGCGCTCATCACGGGCTCCACCACGGTACGGCCGGCGTCGACCGGCGCGCCAAGGTAGCATACCGTGGCCCGCGCGCACGGCGTGGGGAGGAGGGCACCTGGACATCACGTGCAGCGGATGCGGCGCCCGCTACGGCTTCCCCGTCGAGTTGATGGTGGACGCCGCATTTCGTGCGCGCTGCGGGCGCTGCCGGGCACCCTTCGTCGTCACCCGCGACGGACGCGTGCTGCGGCCGAAGCAGCCCGCGCCGGCGCCCGACGCCGTGCCCGCTGTCTCGGGTGCGCCGTCGACTCACCCGACGCCCCCCCCCCGCGCC
>CALBMW010001072.1 GCA_937896275.1 uncultured Myxococcales bacterium | reverse complement strand
CGCGCTGCCGGCCGCGGCGCTGGCCCGCCAACTCGAGCGCCAGGGCGACCCGGGCGCCACGCTCAGCGGCCTCTCGAAGCTGGCCGACGAGGGTCACCCCGCGGTGCTCGCGCGCCTGGGGTTGGCGCAGGTGCGGGCCGGACAGGGCGACCAGGGCGAGGCCACCCTGCAGCGCGTGATCGACGCCGGCGGCGCCGCCGACGATGAGGCGCGGGCCCGCGCGCAATACGGTCAGGCGGAGGCATTCCACCGTGTGTTCGCGACCGTGCAGCCCGGCAGCGATGCCGAGGCGGCGCAGGAGCTGGTCACCCTGGCCGAGCTCGCCGAGCAGGCCTACCTCAAGGCCGCGCGCGAGGGCAGCCCGGTCTTCACCGCGGCCGCGCTGGGCCGGCTGGCGACCCTGGCCACGACCGCCGCGGCGAGGCTGAAGGCGCTCCAGGTCACCGGCGTGACGGCGGCTCAGGCCCAGGCCATCCAGCAGGGGCTCGCTCAGCGGGCGGCCACGCTCGAGGCGACGGCGCGCGACGCGCTGGCGGGCTGCGCCGAGCTGGCCTGGACGCGGCAGGTCTTCGCGGCGCCGGTGCGGGCCTGCCTGAGCGGGACGCCGCCCAAGGACGATCCGGTGACCTTCGAGCGGCTCACGCCGCGCACGCCGGCCGGCAACCTGCCCGCGCTCGACGGGCTGCGACAGACCGTCTCGCGCAACCCCGAAGACCTCGAGGCGCTGCGCGCGCTGGGCGAGGGCTTGCTGGACGCGGGCGACGCGCACGCAGCACGGCTGGCCTTCGCGCGGGCCGTCCAGGCGGGGGGCGGACCGGTCGAGCAGAACCTGCTGGGCATCGCGAGCTGGCGGGCGGGTGACCGCACCGGCGCGCTGGAGGCCTTCGCGCGGGCGGCCGGCGGCGGGCTCGAGGGGGGGCGGCAGAACCTGGCGGACGGGCTGCGGCAGGCGGGCCTCGGCGGGGCGGCCGACGAGGCGATGAAGCGCTTCCCTGTGGGACGCCCCGGTGGCCGGACGCTGGGCGGAGGGGCCGGCTGATGCGTGAACTCTGGCTCGTGCTGCTGGTCATGGGGGGCTGTGGCGGGATCGACGTGCAGCCGCTCGACATCCACGATCCGCGGCTGCCGCGGTCGGACCGGCTCTTCCTGGCCGACGCCGAGGACGCGGTGGTCGTGGCCCGCGCCAACGTGGCCGAGGCCGACGCCGTGCGAGCCGAGGTGGAGCGCTGGCGAGCGCGTCGGGCAGAGGCGGGCAGCCTGGGTGCGGCCGACGGTCCCCTCGATGAGATGGCGTCCGCGCGAGCGCGCTTGGCCGGCCTCGAGCACGAAGCCGCGCAGGCGGACGCCGATCTGGCGCGCGCGCGGCTGGCCCTGGCCTATGCCCAGACCGCCGTGCGACGCGATCTCGCGGTCTATGACCTGCCGCCCGTCGAGGCCGCCACCGAGGCCGCCGCCGCGCGCGCCGCACAGTCCCACGAGGCCGCGGACAGCGCGCGCGTCGTGCTCGAGGAGGCCACGGGCCGCTTCTGGACCGCCTACCGTGGGATGGCGGCGGGGGGCGGCGACACGCGTCCGCTCTGGAAGGACTGAACGTGCGCAAGATACTGATCTTGCTGGCATTATCGGCGATCCTCCCCGCCTGCGAGAAGGACGATGAGGGGTGCAGCGGCGCCGTCGCCGAGCCCTTCCCGGCGGCCCTGGGCTTCGGCGATCTGAAGGCTGGCGCTCCCGAGGGCCCCCTCGGCGAGGCGGCGCCCGCGCGCAAGGCGGTGCTGGTGCGCAACGGATGCAGCGGGACGCTGACCGTGACCGCGTCATGCGTCGTGGGGGACGCGCGCGGGGCCTACGTGCTCGAGGGCCCCGACCGGGACACCGCGGGCCCCGGCGACGAGATCGCGTGGCGGGTGACCTACGCGCCCACGGAGCCCGAGGAGCCCATCGACGGTCAGCGTCCGCCCGACGGCGCGGCGCTGGTGATCCTGAGCAACGCCAAGGACGCGCCGGTGCTGGTGGTGCCGCTGTGCGGTCGCTTGATCGCCGACGACGAGACCGCGGGCGAGCCCACCTGCGCGCTGCCCGACCTGTCCGATTCGCCGTGCGGCGGCTGATCTTCGCCGCCGCGGCTGTGCTCGGCGGCTGCCTCACGGCGGAGGAGAGCTTCACCGAGGGCCGCCTCGAGACGCTCTGCGCCGGCGCCCTGCCGGTCTGCAACGTGCGCGCGGGGTGCGTGCTCGACGGCGGCAATTTCGCTCGCGGGACCTTCCCCGGCGCGCAGCGCTACGTGGTGCGCACGGACCGCCCCGACCAGCGGCTCAGCGTGCGTCTGCTGCTGAGCGATGAGCGGTACCCCGGCACCGAGCTGCTGGTTCAGATCTACGGGCCCGGCTGCGGCGAAACGGAGCAGGCGCACCTGGTCGACGTGGACTTCTTCCGCCGGGCCGGCGACGACGGCATCCTCGAGTTCACCTTGGCGCTGCCCGAAGAGGGCGATCATCTCCTCGAACTGTTCAGTGACATGAGCGCCGGGTGGGTGCTGGCGGTCGAGGTTGCGGACCGCTGAGCGAGGGGCTCGGTCTGCGGCTCGACCGCGCCGTCCGGCCAGTCCGTAAGTGACAAGTGAGTATGTTCGACCCCATGTCGCGAC
>CALBMW010001071.1 GCA_937896275.1 uncultured Myxococcales bacterium | reverse complement strand
GAGCGGGCGGGCCGGCGCCAGGTTCACGGCGAGGGCGACCGTGACGAAGGTCAGGGCCGACGCCGGGCCGAGGGGGGCGGCCCGCGGTGAGATCGTGGACGTCACGGGCCCGCGCCGCGGCCAGCGCGACGCGACGTAAAGCATTGGAATCATTCCCGTTGCCAGGGCGGCGAGGCCGAGCAGGTCGTGGAGCGGCGCCTCGAAGACGGCCCAGCCACGGGTCGCGCCGAGCCAGAGCAGCGCGAGCCGAGCGACGTTGGCCAGCAGCGCGCCGCCGAGGGTGAGCGGGATCAGCGCGAGGAGGCGAGCGCACCCCAGACGCCGCCGGCAGGCCAACGCCAGGGCCACCGCGCCGAGGGTCGCCAGCCCGTGCGCGCCGCTGCACGGCAGGTCGACGTTCAGCTTCACCGTCGCGTCGGCCAACAGCGTCCCCGCCCGGTGCAGGCCGGGGGCGAAGGGCCGGAGGGCGGCCTCGGCCACGACCGTCGAGGCCAGGCGCAGCGGGAAGCCCAAGACTCGCTGGAGCGCCTCGGCCAGCGGCAGGGCGAAGGCGAAGAGGCCGGCCAGCGCGACGGGGTGCACGGCGATGGGCCGGCGGTGGAGCCGCAGCGCGTAGCCCAGCGCCGCGACGTCCGCCACGAGCGCGAGCCCGCTGACGAGGTGGATCGCGAGCACCTGCCCCGCGAGGCGGAGGGTCGCGGTGAGAGCCAGGAGCCTCAGCGCGGTGCGGGTCGCCCCCGGATCCGCCGGTGCAGGGCCGCTACGCCACGACCAGCCGACGAGCGCGGCGACGCCCACCGCGACCGCGGGGCCGATGCCTTCGACGGCGGGGTCGAAGAACGTACCCACGAGCCAGGCGAGCGGTGAGGCGAGGAGGGCCACGAGCCCCACCGTGAGGGCGCCGGCCACCCACGGCTCGGCGCGGTCGGCTGGAGGGTCGGCGGTGGCGGTGCGCTGGGACATGCCCGCATCAGACCACCCGGCCGTCTCATCACCGCGCCCAGACCGGGGCGGGTTGGGGGCGAGGTCGTGGCGAAGTTGTGCAAGGCGGTCCGGCGCGGGTCGGGCGGGGCGTCTCTTCGAGGCCTCGCGCCGACCGTGGCTCGGGTCCAACGGCGTGCGTCGCCGCGCTCACCCCTCGTACAACGGGCCGAAGTGCCCCACCAGCGCGCCCCCCGACAGCCGCTCGAACACCGCGTCCACCGCGTCGTCGTTGGCCGCCGCGCCGAGCGAAGCGCCGAAGCGTTGCGCGCCGAGCCGGGCGCGGATCGCCATCAGCGCGAAGACGTGGTCACGCCGCAGGGCGGGCCACAGGCCCTCGCGGTCGGCGGCCAGGGCGGGCACCGCGCGCTCGTCGCCGGCGAGCGCCAACATCGGCAGGATCTCGGCCAGGCGGGGGCGCTCGCGGAGCTCGGCGATCAGCAGATCCACGGCCTCGGGCGCGCCCAGGTCGACGAGCCCCCAGAGCGGACCGGCGCGCCAGTCCGAGCGCGTGCGCGCGTAGAGGCGCAGCAGGCGGGGCACCGCCGCCCGGATGCCGAGCAGGCCCAGCAGGACCGCCGCCAGGCTGCGGCCCTCGAGATCGAGCGCGTCGAAGTGGGTCGCCACGACGCGCGCGCCGTGCAGGCCCTGCCACCGGAGTCCGGCCAGCACGGCCTGGCTCATCAGGCAGCGTCGGCGCGGCTCGGCGACCAGCGTCAACGCGCGGGCGCAGGTGCCGAGACGGGTCGCGACCGCCTCGGGCGGGTGGTCGCCCAGTCGCCCCAGCCAGGCGGCCAGGCCGGACGGTTCGAGGGTGCGCAACTGCGCGGCCAAGCCGTCGAGCGAGGCCGGATCGCCGGTGGGGCGAGGCGGGCGCCGGCGGCAGAGCGCGCGGAACAGGGTGGCGGGGGTCGGATCGCGGCGTGCGGCGTCGCCGCGGCGGGCACATCGAGCGAGCTGGGGCATGGTGGCCTCCCGGTGGGTGCGGGAGGCTTTCGGACAGCGGCGGCGAGCCGTGCAGGAAAGTGCAGGAAAAAGTGAAGGGGCAGGAAAGAGTGAAGGCCGGGGCCGGCTCGGGTTCAGGCCAGCAGCAAGGCGGCGCGGGCGAGGTGGTCGAGCTTGACCTCGACCAGCTCGCGGAAGATCGCGCGGTCGGTGACGGGCGCGTCGTCGGCGCGGGTGATCTTCACGGTGCCGTCGGCCGCGGCGCCGGCCAGGACATCGGTCAGCGCCTCGTGGTCGCGGGTGCCGTCGAGGTGGGCCAGCAGCACCCGGTCGGCGGAGTCGAGGGCGATGCTCTCGTGCTGCACGTTGGGCACCGAGGTCAGCCCGCGCTGCGCCTTGAGGCGGGCCAGCGCGGTGGTGCGGGGGTGCGGACCGGGGCGGGTGACGAAGGGGCGCGCCCAGCGGCCGAAGCCGATGTGGCCGTGCGAGAAGAGCTCGAGCAGGGTGGCCCCGAGGTCCTCGGGCGTGGTGCCGGCCATCTTGGCCAGCGTGGCGACCGGTGCGGCCTGCGGGTGGATGGCGTCGAGCGAGAGGAGCGCGCGCTCGACCACCGGATCCTCGGTCTCGATGAGCGCGCCGCCCGCGCCGCGAAAGCCGCCCTCGACGCGCGCCATCAGCGTGGTGGCGCGGAGGCCGGTGACCCGTTCGCCCGTGAGGTGGCGGTCGACGGGGGCGTCGGCGCGGCACAGGATGGATCGCCGGAAGAAGCGGGTGGTGAGGTAGTCGAGCCACTGCTCGGTCTCGATCTGCCCACCGCCGCGCGCCTCGAGCGCGGCTTGCACCTCGGGGCCGTAGCGCGCGGGCAGCGCGCTGGCGAACTCGGCGTCGCAGAGGTAGGCCAGCCCCGCGCCGTGGGCGCGCGCCGCGAAGTCGCGGAAGTACATCGGCTGGTTGTCCTCGACGAGGTGCTCGAAGAACAGGTAGGCGTCCGACAGCGACTCGATGGTGTCGAGTTCGTTCTTCAGCCAGCGTCCGATGGTGCTGCGCTCCGCCGGGACGTTCGCCCGCATGAACTGGACGACGTCGCGCGCCGCCTGCGCGCGGTCCTTGGGGTGGCCGTCGACGCCCACCTCACGGCGAAGAAGATCACGAATCATTCCGCGTAGATGCCAGCCAGGCAGCACATTGTAGCTGAGGATGGCCAGGCCCTGAGGCGCGAGCCGACGGCCGCAGACGGCGAGGATGTGGTCCTGCACGTTGGGCGGCACCCAAGAGAACACGCCGTGGCAGATGATGTAGTCGAAGGGCTCGCCCACGAGCGGTACGTCGAGGATGTCGAGGACGCGGAGATCGACGTTGGTGAGCCCCAGGGCGCGCACGTCCTCGCGTCCGACGGCGATCTGGCGCGCGGCGCGGTCGACGCCCACGAAGGTGGCGCCGGGCAGCAGCTCTCCGAGGGGAACGAGGTTGCCGCCCAGGCCGCAGCCCAGCTCGAGGACCCGGCAGCCCTCGACCGGCGCGGGATCGAGCCCGAACAGCACCCCATGGCTGGCCAGCCAGTCGGGGTGGGTGTCGGTGAAGGGGAAGTCGTCGTAGACGAACTGGTCGTACAGGTCGCTCAAGGCCGCCTCCGGGCTGCGGCGCACAGCATGCAGCAATTGGGTCCGGTCAGGAAATCGGGCCCGGCACCCCGAGCGCGTGCCCGCCCCGAAGAAGTGCCTGGCACCCCCGAAGAAGTGCCTGGCACCCCCGAAGAAGTGCCTGGCACCCCCGAAGAAGCGCTTGGCACCTCGGCGGCGGCACCCCGCCTCCACGGGCCCCTCCTTACTGAGGGGGTCCGGCGTGGCGCCGCACCAGCGCCTCGAGGTCCTCGAACGCGAAGGGCTTCGTCATGATGCCGTCGGCGCCCGCCGTCACGATCTCGACCTGGTGCTCGGGCGCGGCGTAGGCCGTGAGGATCACCACCGGCGCCGCGCACACCCCGCGCACTGCCTGCACCGCTCGGGCGCCGGAGAGACCGGGCAGCCGCCAGTCGAGCAAGACCAGGCGCGCGTCGAGGCCCGGCAGCGCGTCGACCGCAGGCTGGGCCGCCCCGAAGGCCTCGACCCGGTAGCCGAATGATCCGATGGCGGCCTGCAGGACCGCGCGATTGGTCCGCTCGTCGTCGATAACCACGACCGTGATCACGATCCCTCCTCGGTCTGGGCGACGGGCGCCGGGATCTGGAGCCGGAAGATCGAGCCCGCGCCCTGGACGCTCTCGGCCCACAACCGGCCCTTCATCGACTCGGCCAGGTAGCGGGCGTGGGCCAGCCCCAGGCCGAGCCCTCCGCGCGACCGGGTGAGCGCGGGCTCCGCCTGGTAGAAGGCGTCGAAGATGTGCTCGAGGTGCGCGGGTTCGATGCCGACGCCCTGATCCACGACGGCGATCGTCAGCTGATCGTCGGCCCAGCCGACGTGGACGCGCACGGGCTTGCCGGCGCCGAAGTTGCGCGCGTTCTTCACGAGCGCCGCGACCACGCCCGTCACGAGGGCCCCGTCGATGGTAGGCGACCAGGGCACCTGGCCGTCGACCGCCAGCTCGACCTTGGTCTCCGCGTCGGGCGCGCTGGCAAGGACCGCGGACAGGAGCGCCCGGACGTCGGTCGGTCTTGGCCTGGGCGCCGTCCGCTCACTGCGCAGCGTCTGGAAGTCGAGGATGGCCTCGACCACCGACTTCAGTCGGAGCCCGCTCTCGCGGATGATGCGCAGCCCCTCCAACTGCAGCTCGTCGAGCGCCGCGCTGTCGCGCAGCAGCAGCGCCGCGTAGCCGAGGATGGGCGTCAGCGGCGTGCGCAGCTCGTGCGACACGACGTCGAGGAACTGCTGCTTGAGGCGGTTGGCGGCCTCGGCCGCGACCAGGGCGCGCGTACGCTGCGCGATCTCTTCGTGCAGCGCGACGTTGAGCGCGCGCACCTGCGCCCGCGAGGCGTGCTCCTCGGTGACGTCGCGCAGGACCACCACGCCGCCGGCCGGCCGACCGTTCAGACGCAGCGGGCGCACGCTCGCGCTCAGCCAGCGACCGCCGGCCTCGTGCTCCACCCACACCTCGTCCCCGTCCACGCTCTCGCCGCGCGCGGCGCGGGTAAACGGCGTCAGCTCGCCCGGGCAGGGCGTGCTCTCGTCGGGCAAGAACCAGCCGTCCATCGTCTCGGTCGCGTCGCCCAGCGCCGCCGGCCCCAGCAACCTGGCCGCGGCTGGGTTCGCGAGCTGGACCACGCCGTTGGGGCCGATGACCACCAGGGCGTCGCCGATCGAGGTCAGCACCGCGTCGAGGGTCTGGCGCTGCTCGGCCAACTGGGACGTGATGCGGTGTCGCTCGATGGCGTGTCGCACGGCCTGGCCGATCGCGCGCCCGTCCAGCCGACCCTTCACGAGGAAGTCCTGGGCGCCGGCCGCGATGGCCCGATGGCCGATCTCGTCGTCGTCATAGCCGGTCATCACGACCACCGGCACGTCCCCGGCTCGGGCCACGACCTGCGCGACCAACTCGGGGCCGGCCGCGTCGGGGAGAGAGAGATCCAGCAACACGGCGTCGAAGTCATCGTCGCGCAGGGCTCGGATCCCCGTCTCCAGGGAGGGGACGCACACGACCTCGAAGGTGGCCTGCGATTCGCGCGCGAGCGCCAGCTCGATCAACCGTGCGTCTCCGCGGTTGTCCTCGATCATCAGGAGACGCGATGGCCGCACTGCCCAGATCCTCGGGGCCGGAAGCCCACGACGGCGGGCGCTCGGTGCGCCTGCCAAAGCGGAGCTATCGCAGAACGCGCCGCGTTGGCAAGCGGCTTGTCGCCCGGCCCTCGACCTGCAGTGATCGGGTCGCCGCGGGCGACGTGCGTCATGACCCAAGCGTGATGGCGGCGTGATGTGGCGGTGACCCCCGGCGGCGCGGCCCGCGGCATCCTGGGCCTCGTCGACACGCCGCCGACTCGAAGCCACCAGGGGAAACCCATGCTCAACTCCACGCCGCAGGCAACCAAGCTGCTGACCACCCTCACCGTCGCCTGGCTCCTCGCCGGCTGCGGCGCCGCGCGCGCCCCGCTGAGCGTCAGCATGGCCCCGGTGGCGCTCGCGTCCGCCGCGCCCACGGTGCTCGAGAAGAACCACTTCTCGCAGGACTCCATGGGCAACGTCAGCGAGGACGCCATGCGCGAGATCCTGCGCGCGCCGGTGTTCCTGGAGGCGGGGGCGCGCATCGGCATCGTGCCGGTGGCGACCGGCTACGAGCTCGACGAGGGCGTGCCCTTGACCGAGGTCACCGGCAAGCTCGCCGACGAGCTGGGCCGGAGCGGTCTGTTCGAGGTGGTCAGCGAGGTGACGACCGACTGGCCGGGCACCCGCAGCATCGCCGGCCTGCGCGAGCTGGCCACGCGCTATCGCGCCGAGTACCTGCTGCTCTACCGGCACCGCTTCGTCGATCGCAGCTACACCAATGCCTGGGGCTGGGCCAACCTCACGTTGCTCGGTGGCTTGTTCGTGCCAAGCCAGACGCTCGAGAGCGCCGGCGTGCTCGAGGCGACCTTCTTCGACGTACGCACTGGGACGCTGCTGTTCACCAGCTTCGAGCGCGTGCGCCAGGAGCAGGACGCCAACGTGTGGCACAACGAGCTCAAGGTTCGGAGGATGCAGGAGAAGCTGCTCGCCGATGCCACCCGCAGGCTGTCCGATCAGGTGCAGGCGCAGGTGCGTCGTTTGGTCGCGGCCCGCCCGAAGCACAAGGATGAGAGCGCGCCGGCGGTGGCGCTGACGGAGCCGACGGCGTCCCTGGCTCCTTGATTGACCCGCGTGGCTCGAGTCGCGGCCGTCGAGTCGCGGCCGTCTCAGCGTCGGCGGCGACGCGTCATCGCGACGAGGCCCAGCAGGCCGAGCAGGCCCATGGGGGTGCCGCCCTCGCCCACGTCGCAGCTGCAGCCGCCGGCGTCGCCGGCGTAGCGGTCGGCGATCTCGGTGCTGCGGTCCTGGGCGACCATCGGCTGGCCGGCGGTGAGGTGCTGCTCGATGACGCGGGCGGCCGGGATGCCCTCCCCGCGCACGGTCTCGCCGGCCTCGCGCTGGATGACGTCGGGGTTCTGCCCGCCCAGGAGGGGGAAGCGCAGGCCGCTGGCGGTCTCGACGGTGGTGTGCTCGAAGTCGGGCTCTCCGTTCATCCCGCAGTGGATGTACTGGGTGGCGTTCCACTGGTTCGAGACCGCGTCCAGATCGGGGTTCTCGTCGAAGATCGGGTCGACCGTCATCTCGTCGCTGCTCAGCGTCGTGTAGAGGCGCGTGAGGTAGGGGTGCGCCTCGACGAGGTCGAGCAGGCCGCGCCGGGGCGGGTTGATGTCCTCTTCGATTTGCCGGGCGAGCTCGGCGCCGTCGACGGTCAGCTCGTTGCCCTCGTAGCAGAACGGGCACTGGAAGTAGTCCTGCGGGTCGAAGCCCTCGGGGCCCTCGATGACCCCCGGCAGGATGCGGGCGAGATCGCTGTCGCCCTGGAAGTTGAACACGATGTCCTGCAGCTCCTGGCCCGTGCGCGTCGCGCGGATGCGCTCGAGCTCGGCGCCCTCATAGAGCCGCAGGCTGCCGCGCAGGCCGCCCGAGGTGCCCGCGTAATCGGTCGCGAAGGCCTGCCCGCCCGCCTCGTCGGCGGCCTGGCTGACCACGTCGGGGTAGTTCTGCCCGTTGTTGGGCCAGTCGATCGCCGCCTCGTTGATGCGCACGTGCAGGTAGTTGGTGGGGATGGCGCGGGCATCGCCCAGCACGTGGACGATGACGCCCATGTCCGGCTCGGCCGCCACCTGCGTGGGGCGGATGGGTACCGTGCGCATGGCGCCGCCGAAGGTCAGCTTGATGGGCTGCACCTCGGTGCTCTGGGCGTTGGGCAGCAGGCGCAGGGCGACGAAGGCCGCGCCCGCGTCGATGTAGGGCTGCAGCAGATCGTCGCTGCCGTCGGGGATGCCGTAGTCGTTGTCGTCGAGCCAGGCCCGCAGGACGCGCACGTTGTCGGCCTGCAGGACGACCGTGTCGAAGGGGCCGACGGCCTCGCGGGACAGGATCTGGACGCCGCCCCCGCCCCCCGACGGGTCGCCCTCCCCGGGCGCGAAGGCGCCGGCGTCGGCGTTCGCCACGCCGCCGCGCCCGAAATTGTCGCACCCGTCGTCGAAGACGGTCTGCAGCGTGAAAAGCGGGGCGTAGAGGCTGTCGAGGACGGTGAAGAGCTGCTCGCTCGACAGGCCCACCTCGACGTCGGTGGGCACCGGAAGCAGCCAGCCGAACTCGGTGGGTGGGCCGGCCCAGGTGAGCCGGACGTGCATCTCGACGCGGTCGCCGTTGCGGGCGAAGAGGATGCGCTCGGCGGCCTGGTTGACCGGCTGGGCGGTGTTGCAGAAGAGACCGCCGCAGGCGAGCGCGGTGGTCGGGAGGGCGGTGGCCGCGAGGCCGGCCGCCAGCAGAAGGGTCAGTGCGCGCATGGTGTGCTCCTGGAGAGGACGATGCCTCACCGGACGGGTCTCGCGCGAGGATCTTACCGACGGCGCCGCAGCAGAAGGCCACCGAGCAGCAGGCCCACCAGACCGACGGGGGAGCCGCCGCCGGTCGTGTCGCAGTCGCAGCCGTCCCCGCCCCCGTCGGCGCCCAGGCCGGCGTCGTTGCTCCCGGCAGGCGTGTCGCCCGCGCCGCCTGTGCCGTTGCCAGGGTTCCAGCCGTTCATCCCGCCCGCGCCGGGCCTGCCGCCTGCGCCGCCCACGCCGGGGCTACCCCCCGCG
>CALBMW010001070.1 GCA_937896275.1 uncultured Myxococcales bacterium | reverse complement strand
CAGCTGGGCCTTCCGCGTCGCGCGTCCCGATGGCTCCGCGACCACGTTGGCGCCCCAGCGCCGCGCCGCCCAGCCGCCGCCCCCGGATCACGCGCCGTGGGTCGCGGCCGCGCTGGGCTTGGTGTTGCCGGGCATGGGCCAGGCTTATAACGGCGAACGCGAGCGCGGGCTGTGGGTCGCGCTGGGCGCCGTGCTGGTGCTGCCCTGGCTGTGGGGGGTCGCCGACGCCTGGCGCACCGCGCGCGCGATTCGAGGAGGGCGGCGACCGGCCCCCGACGCCCTCGCGCGTCCGTCGCTGATCAACAACCAGCTGCTGGTGGATCTGGCGGTCGTCGCGGGCGTCGTCGGCGGCTACCTGCTCTGGATGCGGCTGGCCCCGCCCGTGCCCGAGCCACCGCCGGAGGCGCCGGCGGTGATCGAGGTGGTGGACGCTTCGGTGCTCGACGCCGCGGCGCCCGACGCGCGCGTGCGCACGCCCATCGAGACGACCCTGTCGGTGCCCGAGATGATGCGCAAGGGGCGCATGGCGTGCGGCCGGGGCCTGTTCGCCGAGTGCGAGGACATCATGCACGCGGTGATCAAGATCGAGCCGCGCAACGCCGAGGCCTACCAGTTGTTGGTCGAGGCCAACGCCCAGCGCACGCGGAAGGCGCGACCCGCAGCGGACGCGGCGACCGAGTAAGCACCGCAGCCATCAGGGGAGCACGGGCACCAGGACCTCGCGCACCTGCCGCGCGGTGATTCGACCGCCCCCGAAGCTGCGATCGACCACCCCTTCGCGGGCGCGCTCGAAGCGCACCGTGACGTCGCAGCCGTCGCGGTCGCGGCTCCAGAGGGCGCCCGGCGGCACGAAGAGGACACCGGGATCGTGGCGAAGCGTCGTCGACCAGTCGTCGATGCAGACGCCCTCGATGCTGACGTTCATCGGCTCGTCGGTCGGTCGATCCCACTCGAAGTACAGGCCATCGAGGGTGAGCGAGGGCTCGTCGCGCGGCGCGTGAACGCGAAAGCGCTCCGGCAGGCTCACCCGGGAGCCGGGCGCGCCCGGCCAGGCGGTCCGTCGGAAGGTGACGACCACCGGGGCCTGGTCGTAGTCCACGGGCAGGACGGTGCTGTACTCGAGGTCGTCGAACAGGTTCGGCACCGGATCGAGCTCGCGGGACTCGCTGCCCACACGGGCATAGAGGCGGTCTTCGGCGTCGAGGTCGACGAAGGTGAGGGCGCCGGTGCTGAGCTGGGCGGTGACGCGGGTGTCGCCGAGGCCGCGGCTGCTGACCTCGATGCGCGCGCTCATCTCGTGGGTGGCGATGGTGCTGGAGGGGACCTGCTCACAGGCGGCGAGCAGCGTGAGAGCGGCGAGCGAGGCGGTGAGAGAGGCGGCGGACGACGTCTTCATGGCGGCGCTCCTGTTCAGATGACGGCGCGCCGACGCCGCCGATCCGGGGAGCATTCACCCATACAGGCCAGGAGGGGCGCCGCGCGGGCCGTGAGGGTGACCCCAGGCCCGCGCTGGGACGCATCAGTGAGGGCAGGGGAAGAGCATCTCGAGATCGGCGATGGCGTCGTCGACCCCCTCGGGGCCGGCCCCCGCGAAGACCGCGGCCAGCCGATCGGCCACGCCGGCGTCACGCGCACGCGCCGCGCGGTCGATCACGGGCCCCAGCACCTTCAGGAAGCTCCATGCGGCGGACCGCGCCTCGCCCTGTGACGCGGCATAGGTGGCCAGGCGATCGATGATCACCACGGTGAGGGCGCGGTCGAGGGCCCGGTCGAGCTGGTCGAGCGCGCGGTCGCGCAGCGCGATGTCCGCGGCCGTCTCGCCGCCGTCGAGATCGCGCCAGCAGCGCACGGCGAGCAGCCCGCTGAACACCGCTGCGTGGGCCTCGGGATCGATCGTGCGCAGATAGCCTGCGAAGCCGACCCCATCGTCGAGCTGCTCGCCCCCGGTGTAGTAGGCCCAAGACGAGTCGCAGTCGGCCACCGTGCCCGTACAGGTGGTCGCCTCCTTGTAGGGGCTGACGTAGAGGAACCAGAGCGCGGCCGCCTCGATCCTCGCCGCGTTGTCGCGGGGGGCCATCCCCAGCGCGCCCTGGTCGAAGGCTTCGTTGATCACGGGGAGCATGCGCGCGGGCCCCACGCAGTAGTCGGCGTACTGCACGTGCTCGGGCTGCCGGCAGTCGACGTCGGGCGCGGGCTGCGGGTAGTGCGCGTCGTAGCGGCGGCTGACGCGGCTGCCGAGGCCCGAGTCCTCGACGAACACCAGCTGGGCGTCGATGAAGGCCTGGCCGCCGGGCGCCGCGGCGGGCCGCCACAACAGGTCGGCCATGCGCTCGAAGCCCGCGATCCGCGCGATGGTCGAGACGCTGTCGGGGTTGAAGGCGTGGTAGTCGCCGTCATCGCTGACGCAGGCGTCCCACGCGTCGCCGGGGTAGTCGGTGCCCGCCGGCTCGCAGATACCCGGCTCGCCGCCCATGCCGGGCTCGCCGCCCATGCCGGGCTCGCCGCCCATGCCGGGCTCGCCGCCCACTCCGGGCGTCCCACCCTGCCCCGTCCCGCTGTCGGGCGCCGGCGTGCTGCCCGGATCGTCCGACTCGCAGCCCACCATCAGTAGGCCCAAAGCGGCGCACACCACCATCAGTCTGCCCACGGCTCCACCTCCATGTTTGCGATGAGCCCCCGGCCGGCGCCGTTCACGCTCGATCCGTGCACCCGGTACGGCTCGTCTGTCAGGTTCTCGAGGATCACGTTGAGCTGGAGCTGCCGCCCCAGCCTCACCCCGGCGGTCAGGTCGTAGACGACGTAGCCGGGCGTCCCACCAAAGGGGATGCGCGCGTCGGCCTGGTCGCCGAGCGAGAGGCGGGTCTGGTCGGTCGCCCACCGCATCGCAGCGCCCGCGTAGACGCCGCGGACGCGGTCGCGCCAGCGCAGCTCGACGTCGCCGTTGAGCGGCGGGATGCGCGACAGCGGGATCTGACGATCCTCCTCCAGCGCCGGGGAAGGCCCCTCACCCCACGCGTAGGCGATCTTGGCCTCGGCCTCGACGCCGAAGAACGGGCCGACCCCCACCAACCCCTCGGCGCCGCGCACCACCGCCGCCTCGTCCAGGTTCTGCAACTGCACCGCCGCGCGCACGGCCCCACAGGCCTGGTCACTGGCCGGACACTCGGCGCGTTTGCGCTCCATGAGGTCGAGGATCCACATCTGGAAGGCCCAGGCCTCGAGTCGCAGCCTCGGCCCGCGCCAGCGCGCCCCCAGCTCGGCGGTGAGGGCCGACTCCGGCGTGAGATCGGGGTTCTCCAGCTGATAGCCGCGCCCGGTGGCCTGCCGCGCCGACAGGTCGTCCAGGTTGGGCGGGCGGAAGCCCTGCTCGACGTTGAGCAGCACCTCCAGGTCGCGCCAGCCAGCCCACGAGACGCCGGCATCGAAGACGCCCGTGACCCAGGTCTGGCTGACCGCGCGCGTCTCGCTGGTGGGATCCTCGGGCACGTCCACCGCCGCCCCCGCGAGCCGCGCGCCGGCGCGGACGGTCCAGGGGCCGAGGCTCAGGTGCGGCGCCGCGAAGGCCCCGCCCTGGGCGAAGGTGCTGCCGTCGAGGTACTGGCCGCGCGACTTGAGCCGCGTCACGCCGATGCGCGTGAGGGTGGTCCACGCGGCGGACTCCACCACCTCGTAGGAGCCATCGACGCCGTAGGCCACGCGCAGCCGCGCCGACTCGCCCAACGCGAAGGGGCGCGTCTCGGCGTCGAGCCGAGCCGACCAGATGTCGATGTCGTCGCGACCGCCGCTGAGGCTGCCCAGCGTGGACGTGCGGTCCAGGGTACGTCGCTCGTGTTGGCGCTGGTAGCCGAGCAGAGCGGTGGCCCGGAACAGCCCGGCCAGGTCGGGGGCCAGCTCGGCCTTGCCATAGATCTGGGTGCGGTACTGCTCGTCGTAGATGAGGCACTCAGACAGGTTGGCCTCGGGCGGGGGGCACTGATCGGTGCGGGGCGCGTCGAACTGCCGGTAGGCGTAGCCGGCCAGCGTCAGGCGATCCCGAGCGCTGAGATCGTGGACGGCGCGCAGGTCGAGGGTCAGCTCGTCGAAGCCCGTCCCGAGTTGGGTGCGGCCGTCCTCGGCGAAGGTGGGCACCGCCTTCTGGGAGAGCGGGATGCCGACCTCCTCCGCGGTCAACAAGGGCTCGATGGGGCCGGCCGCCTCGAGCTTGCCGACGGTGCGGTAGCCCGCGCCGGCGAGGACGCCGGTGTGGCGCCCGATCTGGGCGTCGACCTGCAGCCGCCCGCCGCGCTCGTCGTCGGAGGTCCGGTGACGCAGGGCCGCGCGCGGTGAGATGTGCAGGCCCTCACGGCTCGGGTCGACGCGCGGATCGGTGGGGTGCACCCAGACCGCTCCGGCCACCGCGTCGGCGCCCAGCGCCACGCTGGCCCCGCCGCGCACGACGTCGACGTGGTCGATGGTGCGGGCGTCGACGGTGAAGAAGTACTGGTTCGGGCCCTGGCGGAAGAGCGCGTGGTTGATCCGGAGGCCGTCGAACAGGAGCAGTGTCTGCTGACCGGTGCGGCCGCGGATGTAAACCGATCCCTGACCGGCCGCGCTCTGTTGCACGGTGACGCCGAGGGCGTGCCGGAGGGCATCGGGGGCCGAGCGGGGCTGCCACGTGTCGAGGTCGTCGCGATCGACGGTCGACGCCGCGCGCCCTGGGTCCACCGGGCCCTGATCCTCGCGCGCGCCGACCACCACGATGGCCCCCCCCGCGGCGTCGGCCGGCGCTGGATCGGCGCGAGGCGCGCGGACGCCCGCTACCATGGCTGCGCTTGCGGTCACGACGACGACCCAGCATCGTTGCATGGCCGAACCGTAGGTCGGTCGGGTCGAGGACCGCCATTGGTACATCTACCGGCGCGCTCCAGCGGGGGGTTCCGTTCGCGCGCCGCTCGGGGTATGTGCGCCGGTCGATTCGGCCGCCGGGGGGGACGATGGTCAAGAAATACCTGCGAGCCGGGCGCAACTGGGCGCACGTGGGGTCGCGCGCCGTCTTCTACGGGACGGTCAGCGTGTCGCTGGGCGGCCTGCCCAACGGTCACCCCGTCTCGCAGTGGTGCATGCGCCGGTGGTGCGCGGCGTCGGCGGACGCGCTGCACATTCGGCGGCGGCTGGTGGACGCGCACAACCTGGAGCGGACGCCACAAGCGGTGCTGGTGGCCAACCACCTCAGCTCGCTCGACATCCTGGTCCTGGGCAGCTACCTCAGGCGCGACTACCGCTGGTTGGCGAAGGCCGAGCTGTTCAAGGTGCCCTTCAGCGGCTGGCACCTGGCGTTGGCGGGCCACATCCCGGTGTACCGCAACGACCGGGGGCGCAATGGCGACATCGGCGCGCGGATCCACCGCGTCGTGCAGCAAGGCGCGAGCCTGCTGTTCTTCCCCGAGGGCACCCGCGCCGCCGGCGGGGCGCTGCAGGCCTTCAAGATCGGGGCGTTCATGACCGCCGTGCAGGAGGAGCTTCCGGTTCTGCCGCTGGTGGTCCGGGGCACGCACGAGTTGATGGCCAAGAATGCGATCGATCTCGAGGTTCGGGCCGATCGGTCGTGCTCGGTGACGGCGCTGCCGGCGATCTCGGCGCCGCCGGGGTCCGACCAGAAGGCGCGTGCCGAGGCGCTGCGGGGCGCGGTGTTCGCCGCGATGGCGGCCGAGCTCGAGCGGCCTGCCCCCGAGGTGGACTGAGCCCCGGGTCGACCGAGGCCGCGACGCCGCACCCCGCAGGATCATCTTGTCCAGACGGCCCGGACACCCCGACCGTGGAGACCCATGCCGACGCACCGCGTGATCTTCATCGACCCGACCGGCGACGAGTGGCGGGTCGACGTCGCCGACGGCACCTCACTGCTCGAGGCCGCGCGCCGGGTCGAGGCGCCGGTGCACACGCTCTGCAACGGCGTGGGGGCCTGCGTGCAGTGCCGCGTGCGCGTGCGGACGGGCGCCGAGCTGTTGAGCGCCCCCGAGGCGCTCGAGAAGGACCGCGTGGGCAACATCTTCCACATCACGGGCGAGCGCATGGGCTGCCAGGCCCGCGTGCACGGCGACGTCGTCATCGAGACGATCCCGCTGCGCCTGCCAAAGCGCAGCAAGAGCGCGCGCCCTCCGCCGCCGCGCAGGTGAGTATCGCCGCCTCGCCGATTCTGGCAGGCTGTGGTGCTGGTCGGCGACGCTGATCGTCGCCCCTCACGGACAACCACGAGGTGTGTCGATGGGCCATGGTCTGCCGATGACGTTGACGGAGAAGATCCTCTACGCCCACGCGATCCGCCCCCCGCGGGCCGGCCTCCGCGCCGGCGACATCGCGCGAATCCGCGTGGACTGGACCATCGCCAGCGAGCTGGCGTGGAACGGGATGGACAAGACCTACGACGCCCTCGGTCGACCCCCGATCCACGACAAGGAGCGGTTCTACCTGGCCATCGACCACACGGTCGATCCGGTGACGCTGATCGAGGATCCTCGCGCCCAGAAGCTGACCGAGTTGTCGCGTGACTTCGCGCGCGAGAGCGGCATCACGCACTTCTACGACGCCAACGAGACCATCCTGCACACCCGCTTCTACCGAGACCTGGTCCAGCCGGGCGAGGTGGTGCTGGGCGCGGACAGCCACACGAGCAGCCACGGCGGGCTGGGGGCCTTCGCGATCGGGCTGGGCGGCGCCGACATCGCGGTGGCCATGGTGCTCGGCGAGTCCTGGATCCAGGTGCCCGAGGCGATCGCGGTGGAGTACCGGGGCGAGCTGGCCTTCGGGCTGACCGGCAAGGAGGTCATCCTGAGGACGCTGGGCACGCTGGGGCGCAACACCGTCGCGATGGAGCGATCGGTGGAGTACATCGGCGACGCGGTGAAGCACTTCACCACCGACATGCGCTTCACGATCGCCAACATGACCGCCGAGTTCGGCGGGCTCAACGGCATCTTCGAGGCGGACGGCCAGGTCGCCGCCTGGCTCGCCGGTCGTCGCAGCCACAACGACGGCCCGCGCTACTTCCGGGCCGACGCCGACGCCACGTACCGGGCGCGCTATCCCATCGATCTGTCGAACCTGGCGCCCCAGGTCGCCAAGCCCTTCTCACCGGACAATGTGTTCCCGGTGAGCGAGGTGCTGGGCATGCCGCTCGATGGCTGCTTCATCGGCGCCTGCACCACGACCGAGGAAGAGCTGGTGCTGGCGGGGCTGATCCTCGAGCAGATGGTCGCCGACGGCGCCGCGCCCACGACCACGCGCAACCGGCTGGTGGTGCCCGGTGATCTGTCGATCGCCGCGCGGCTGCAAGAGGCGGGGCTGATGGCCGCGTACGAGAAGGCGGGCTTCCGCGTCGCCCCCCCTGGCTGCAGCATGTGCCTGGGCGTGGCCAGCGAGAAGGCCGGCGAGGGCGAGGTCTGGCTGACCAGTCAGAACCGCAACTACCAGAATCGCATGGGACCAGGCTCGCTGGCGTGGCTCGCGTCGGGCGCGACCGTGGCGGCGTCGGCGCCGGGCATGAAGGTGGCCGACCCACGGCCCTGGATCGACCGCGTCGACCGAGCACGGTACGACGCCATCCTGGGTCGCGACCCTCGGGCGCCGCTGCCCGAGGTGCGCGCCGTCGAGCCCGAGCCCGCCAGCCCTCCCGAAGCGGCCTCGGAGGAGGCGGTGGGAGCGCCGGGCGGCGACGCGGCGCTCGTGCGGGGGCGCGTCGCCCGCTTCGGGGATCACATCGACACCGACGCCATCATCCCCGGCGAGTTCTGCCACCTCACCGAGCTGACCGCGCTGGGCGAGAAGTGCTTCCACTACGTCGCCCCCGGCTTCGCCGAGCGCGTGCGGGCGGGTCAGAGCGTGATCGTCGCCGGGGAGGCCTGGGGGAGCGGATCGAGCCGCGAGCAGGCGGTGTGGGCGCTCAAGGGGGCCGGCGTGACGGCGGTGATCGCGCCGAGCTACGCCTTCATCCACAAGCGCAACCTGGTCAACGAGGCCATGCCCCACCTGGTGCTGCGCGATCCGCGCTTCTACGCGCTGGCCGGTGACGGCGCCGAGATCGAGGTCGATCTGGGCGCGGGCGCGGTGAGCGTGGGCGGCGAGACCTTCTCCGCCGAGCGGCCCTCGCGCATGGTGCAGAAGCTCAACGAGGCCGGCGGCATCGTGCCCGCCATCCGCAGCCACGGGCCGCAGGTGTTCGAGCGGCTGACCGGCTAAAGGGGTCAGCGCTGCTTCGCCGCCCGCTCGGCGAGCCTCTTCCCCTCCCTGGCCAGCTTGCGGGCCTTCTTGCCCTGTCCCAACTGCTCGAAGCGCCCGATCGCCTCGTCGAGCACCACCTGTCCTTCGGCGATCTGCCCCTGCTCGAGCAGCAGCAGGCCCAGCGCCTCGCCGGTCGTCGCGATGCCGTCGGCACGGCCCAGCCTGTGGTTCAACACCAGGGCCGCCTTCAGCTCGAGCATCGCGGCCTCGGCGTGGCCCCGCCTGACCTCGATCTGCCCGATGTTGAGCCGCGTGATCGCGATGCCATCCAGATCGTCGAGGCTCTCGAAGGTCGCCAGCCGCGCGCGGTGAAGGGTGAGCGCCTCGTCGTACTCGCCGCGCTCGGCCCGGATGCGCGCGATGTCGCCCAGCGCGATGGCGCGGCCCTGCTCGTGACCCAGCGCGGTGAAGTCGGCCAGCCGCGCCTCGTGCAGCACCAGGGCCTCGTCCAGCTCGC
>CALBMW010001069.1 GCA_937896275.1 uncultured Myxococcales bacterium | reverse complement strand
CAGCTCCGCCTCGGCCTTGTCCATCGCCTCGAACCGGGCCGCCGTGCGAGCCGCGCGGCCTGCGGCGCTGCGTGGTCGAGGGCGGCGTCAACGTCGAGGTCTGCCACGAGGACGGCACCCTGCGGCGCGCCGCCTGCCCCACGGATCTGGTCTGCCTGGGAGGCGCCTGCGTCCCGGCGGGCGCCTGCGTCGAGGGCGACCGCGCCTGCGGCGAGTCGGGGCCGGTGCGCTGCGTGGACGGTGAGTGGCGAGCCCTCGATGCGTGCGTCGACGGGCAGATCTGCGCCGGCGGCGCCTGCACCAGCCCCGAGTGCGCCGCGGCCGCCCAGACGCGCAGCTACCTCGGGTGCGCCTATTGGGCGGTCGACCTCGAGAGCTACCGCACCTTCGGCCAGGGCAGCGAGTCGGTGCGCGAGAGCCCGCTCGGCCTGGTCGTCTTCAACCCCGATCTCGAGGCCTCCCTGCGGCTCACGCTGCGCGGACCCGACGGCGCGCCGGGCGAGCTGTGGTCGACCTACACGGTCGAGCCGCCCACCGACGCCGAGCTGCCGGCGGACCTGTACGCGCCGCGCACCCTCGAGAGCAGCGTGGTCGACGCCCACGGCGTCGTGGTCACGGCGGGCGTCCGCACCGCCGCCGATCTCGAGGTGCCCGCGGGCGGCCTGGCCACGCTGCTGCTGCCGCGCGCGCCGCAGCCCCAGCAGGCCTCGTCGGTGCAGCGCAAGGGCTGGAGGCTCGAGACCGACCGGCCGGTGGCCGCCTACCAGTTCAACCCGCTGTGCTGCAACTTCAGCTTCAGCAACGACGCCAGCCTGCTCTACCCCGAGTCCGCGCTCGGCCGGCTGTACCGCTTCCTCGGCGCCCCCGGCCAGAGCGACGGCAAGGCCGAGCTGGCCGTCGTCGCGACCACCGACGACACCCTCGTCACGCTGCGCCTGCTGCCCACCAGCCGGCCCGCCCCCGACGAAGAGGGGCGCCTGGTGATGGCGGGGGACACCTGGTCGGTCACGCTGGCCAGGCACGAGGTGCTCGCGCTGCACGGCGCGCCCAGCACCTTCACCGCCCTGGAGCGGGACCTGAGCGGCCTGGTGGTCGAGGCCAGCGCGCCGGTGGCCGTCTTCTCGAGCCACCAGTGCGCGCGCTACCCCGCCTCGCTCAGCGCCTGCGACCACCTCGAGGAGCAGGTGCCGCCCACCCAGGCCTGGGGCAGCTCCTTCCTGCTGACGCCGCTCGCGACGCGGGCCGATCCGCCCGCGTCGACCGAGGTCACGTACTTCAAGATCCTCGCGGATCGCGACGCCACGCGCGTCACGCTGGGTGCGCCCTATGCCTCCCTCGAGGCCCTGGCGCCGGGCAACAGCGGCGCCCCGGCCTGCGCCGACGCCCTGATCGACGACACGACGCTCCAACTCGACGCCGGCCAGCACTGCGAGATGGGCCTGCGCGTGCCCGTCGCCCTCGCCGCCAATCAGCCCCTGCTCGTGATGGGCTTCATCAGCGGACAGTCCTCGACCGGCGTCGACGTGGTGCCGGGCGCGCGCGCCGGCGATCCCTCGGCCTTCATCGTGGCCCCCGACCGCCAGTTCCGAAGGGACTACGTCTTCCTGACGCCCTACACTTTTGCCAATGATTTCCTCACCTTGGTCGCTGATCCCGAGACGGTGATCCTGCTCGACGGTGCCCCGGTCGATCTGGCCTCGGGCACGCCCGTGCCGGGCAGCACGCGCGTCTACCGGCACCTGCCCATCGCCGACGGACCCCACCGCGTCGCGGGCGACGCGCCCTTCGGCATCCTGGTCTACGCCTACGATGACTTCGTGAGCTACGCGTTCACCGGCGGGCTGAACCTCGAAAAGGAGTGAGCCCTTCGAGCGGCTCGCCCGCGCCGTAGAGGCGCATCACCTGAGGATCGAGGCGCGTCGACACCGCCGGTCCCCCATCGGGGTGGCCGAGGGGGCGCGGGAAGACCTGCGCGGCGACCAGCACCGCGGCGTCCAGATAACGCGTGTCGAAGGGTGGCGTGCCGCGGGGGCGCGGGGCGGGGCCCCTGGCCGCCAGCAGCCAGCCCCAGGCGCCGAAGGTGGGCACGTGCGCCCACAGCGCCGTGGTCCCGAGGCCGGTCGCCTCGAGCGTGTCGGCCACCGCCCAGAAGGCGCGGCGGTTGGTATAGGGGCTGCCGGCCTGCACCACCAGCACGCCATCGGGCGCCAGGCGGCGCGCCACCTGCTGGTAGAACTCGAGGCTGAACAGCTTCGCCACGTCGGGGGTGGAGGGGTCGGGGAAGTCGGCGATGATCACGTCCCAGATCTCGGGCACGTCGCGCACGAAGACGTCGGCGTCGAGGTGAAGCACGCGGACCTCGGCGATGACCTCGGCGCGCCCGCTCAACGCGTCGAGCGCGCGCTCGCCCCGCTTCGACACCGGCACCGTGGGCCCC
>CALBMW010001068.1 GCA_937896275.1 uncultured Myxococcales bacterium | reverse complement strand
GCCAGCCTGAGGGATCGTCGCCGGGATCGTTGCCGGGATCGGGCGCCGGCTCGCCGCCCGGATCACCCGCGCCGGGGTCGAGGCCCGGATCGACACCCCCGGGGCCATCACCCGGTGGGCTCGACACCTGAGGATCGGGATCGGCGCTGCCCAGCCGCCCGTCGGCGCAGCCCGCGACGAGGCCCGCGACCAGGGCGGCCCACAGCAAGACCATCGGTCCGGCCCCCGTGGCCGCGCAGGCCCGTCGGCGAAAGAGCCCGCCGGGGCGAAAGGTCGGTCGTTGCATCTCAGCTGCTCCGCGAGGAACGCCGCACTCTAGCATGGCGCGTGGATGGCTGCACCCCGACGCCACGGTCGGGCACGAACGTGAGAGTTGGGTACGACCGTGAGAGTTGGGTACAAACGTGACCGATGCGTCACGCCCTGCTCCTGCCCCCCCTGCTCGCGGCACTGACCGCGGTCGTCGCGCTCGGCTGCGAGGAGGGTCCTGCGCCCGAGGCGCGGCGGGCGAGCGAGCCTGCACGAGACGCGGCCCTGGTCCCCACGTCCGACGCCTCACCGGTCGTCGCGGACGACGCCTTCCTGCTGCCCGACATGGCCACCGGCGGCGTGGGTCCGGGCTGCGACGACGTCGACGCGGACGGGGACGGTTGGGGCGCGACAGGCGCGTGCGGCCCCCTGGACTGCGACGACGCGAACCGAGCCATCCACCCCGGGGCGCCCGAAGCATGCAACGATCTGGACGAGGACTGCGACGGCGCGACCGACGAGGGCTTGAGCTTCGCGTCCTGCGGCCGGGGGGCGTGCCGCCGGCAGATGCCCAACTGCAGCATGGGGCGGCCTCAACGGTGCGCGGCGGGCGAGCCCGCGCCCGAGCAGTGCAACACCATCGACGATGACTGCGACGGCGCGACCGACGAGGACGCCAGCGCCGCGACCTGCGGAGTGGGCGCGTGCGCGCGGAGCGGCCCCTGCGTCGACGGCGTGCCCGGCGAGTGCTCGCCCGGCGACCCCGTCGGCGAGACCTGCAACGGCGCCGACGATGACTGCGATGGCAACACCGACGAGGGCCTGACCGGCGCGTCGGTCATCGGCACGACCTATGGCGCCCTCACCGGCCTTCACGCCGGCTGCGGCGGGGACACCGAGCGCATCGGACCCAACTGCAACGCGGCGATGAGTCGCTTCTGCGCCGCGCAACCCTGCCGCGACACCGGCTTCGGGCCCGTCGAGAACAGCGGCGACACTGCGGTCGTGACCTGCCTGAGCGCGGACCTGCGGCAAGTGTCCTTCGCGACGCTGGCGAGCCATCACCCCAACTGCAACGCCGCGCCGGAGCGCATCGGCCCCAACTGCAACGCGGCGATCCACCGGTACTGCGCGTCCGAGGGCTTCGTGAGCGGCTTCGGGCCGGTCGAGAGCGGCCCCGACTTCGTGGTGGTGGCCTGCGTGCGCGACGGCGCGGTGAGCGTCGGGACGCGCTACTCGGTGCTGACGGGCTACCACGGGCCCTGCAATGGCAGCGTTCAGCGAATCGGACCCGACTGCAACGCCGCCATCCATCGGTTCTGCGCGTCCCAGGGTCACGCGAGCGGCTTCGGCCCGGTCGAGAGCAGCGGGGACGACGCGGCGGTGGTGTGCGTGGATCCCTGATTGTGGCGTGCGTGATTCCCTGAATTGCGTCTGAAAACAGCTGCGTGCAGGCGCGCGCGCGAACCTCGCACCGAGCCGATCACGGGTGACGACCCGGCCCGCGCCGCAGGCCCGTCTCGTCGGCGCCCAGGGCAAACCGGCGGGGCCGTGACCCCCTGATCCAGCAGGTAGAGCCCGAGGCTCGGACGTAGAACGCCTGCGATAACGGCGCGTTGTGGGATCGTCGCGAAAGATGGTTGTGCCCCACCCAGGGCGCTGTGTTACGCAGCCTCCGCCAATGAACTGTCTGGGGGGGAGAGCCTGTGCGCGTGCCTCATGATTTCGTCCGTATCGCGTTCCACGTCGTGTGCATCGCGGCCTTGTCCGTGGCCTGTGATGACGCCACCGGGGGGTCGAGCGCAGACGCCACGCCCGGCCGCGACATCGGTGGCGGCGCGGGCGGCGTGCCGGGCTTCGGCGGCAACATCGCGATGGGCGGGACGCCCGGCGTCGGCGGC
>CALBMW010001067.1 GCA_937896275.1 uncultured Myxococcales bacterium | reverse complement strand
GTACAACGTGACCCCACGCCCTCGCTTGCGCGCGCACCACCAGGCGGGCCGAACGCCTGCGCGCAGGGCCGCCACCGCGCCCGTGTGCGCCGCGTCCCAGCCCGTGAAGCGCGCCGCCGCGTGCGTCGCCGCCACGGGGCTGGCCCACACCTGCACGTGCAGATCGACCACCACGCCGGCGCGATCGCCCGTTCCGAAGACGCAGCGCGGCAGATCGGGGCCCGTGGCGCGGCGCGGCGACACGGTCGCTCGAGTCAGGGCCCCCCGTGGCAAGGCCGCCCGCAGCGCGAGCGCGCTCTCGGTGAGCTGGCCGAAGCGCGGCGACGGCCGCAGCCGGTCGTCCAAGGCAAAGGACCGCGCCATGGACCGGTCGGCCAGCCACGCCGGCATCGGCCCCAGGGTCAGCCCGCGATGTCGCAGCGCCAACTCGGCGTCCCCCCACGTGGTGCCCGCGCGAAAGTGCGCCACGCGGCTGATCTCGTCGACGCTGACCAGCCCGGTCAGCGTCGACAGATCGATCTGCAGCAGGCCTGGGACCGGATCGCGGCGACCGTCCACCACGCGCCACGCGTCGCCGCGGGCGGAGGCCCACGCGACGGCCCGCGCCACGGCGTCCGCGTCCTCGGGCACCACGCGCACCGCACGCGCGTCGGCGCCCGTCTGGGCCACGCCCAGGCCGGGCACCAACGCATCGCGCCACGGGTCGGTCATGAGGCGCCCTCCTCGGCGAACACCTTGCCGGGGTTCATCACCCCTGCCGGGTCGAGCGTCCGCTTGAGCGCGTCGAACCACTGGCGCGCCTCACCGTGCGCCTCCGCCATGTGCCAGCGCCGCGAGAGGCCCACGCCGTGGTGGTGGGCGATGGCGGCGCCGTGGGCCGCGGCCGCGTCCAGCCCGGCGCGCCACGCGGCGTCATAGCGCCGTCGCATGGCGTCCACGTCGCGCCCGCTGCCCGCGAAGGTGAAGTAGATCGAGCAGCCGCCCGGGTAGGCGTGGCTGAAGTGGGCCATCACCAGCACGAAGGGTCCCACGGCGCGGCGGACGGCCTCGTAGAGCGCGGGCAGGCGCGCCCAGGTGGTGGCCACCTCGCAGGTGTCGACGAAGCAGCCCGCCTCGTCGATGCGGCTCTGCTTGTAGCTGACGTCGTGCCGGTGGGCGAGCCAGTTGCGGCCAGGCGTCTCGCCGAGATCCTGCCCGCCCGCGGCGCGCGCCAGGCTGCCCAGCCGGGCGTGGGCGGCCTCGGCCTCGCCGGTCTGACCCTCGCAGACGCCGATCATCAGGCAGCGCTGCGGGAGTGTGCGCACGGCCCGGTTGGCCAGCCCCGGCGCGCCGAGCACCGTGCGCAACAGCGCCTGCTTGAGCCGGCTCTGCGGGCCGCCGTGGCCGCCCCCGGTGCCCAGCAGATCCTTCAGCCGAGCCAACGGGCCGCCGCCCTCGGCGCGGTTGGGGTTGGCCCCCACCATGAAGGTGTCGAGCGCGTCGTACAGCCGGATCACCGCCGGGCGGTCGCCGGCCTGCATCGAGCCGCGCATCACCGCGAGGCCCGCGCGGTAGTCGGGCATCAGCCAGCCGCCGAAGGCGCGATGGACCGGCTGGGGGTGCACCCGGAGCGTGGCCGCGGTGATGACGCCGAGGGTGCCCTCCGACCCCACGAAGAGCTGATTCCAGTCGGGGCCCGGGCCGATCGCGTCGGCGCGCGGCGTCCGCCGCAGCACGCCGTCGCCGGTCACCACCTCGAGGTCGATGACCATGTCCTCAATCTTGCCGTAGCGACTGCTGCACTGACCCGCCGACCGTCCGGCGACCCAGCCGCCCACGGTCGAGCACAGGATACTCGAGGGAAAATGACCGAGCGTCACACCGGCGCGCTCCAGCCGTCGCTCGAAGTTCTCGCCCATGAGGCCCGCCTCGACCTCGACCTCGCCCGCCTCGACGTCCAGCCGCCGCACCCGCTTGAGGCGCTTGACGTCGACGACGACGCCGCCCCCGTCGGGGCGCGTCCCACCGCACACCCCGCTGCCCGCGCCGAAGGGCACGATGGGCACGCCGGCCGACGCGCAGCGCCGCACGACCGCCGCGATCTCCTCGGGCGAGCCCGGCCAGACCACGCAGCTCGGGCGCACGGGCGGATCGCCGGCCAGCCGGTCGAGTTGACTGCGCGGCCATAGATCACGGCTGTAGGCGATGCGGTCGGGGGGCGCGGTGCTCAGGTTGGCGGCGCCCACGTCCCGGGCGAGCCCGGCGAGCAGATCGGCGGCATGCTGCATTGAGCGGGAGTATCGCGGCCCCGCCCGACGATCAACCGGATTCAGGCGCGACCCCGGACAGCGTCGCGAGCGGATCGGCGCCGAGCAGCCCCGACTGCAACAACGTCAGCCCTGCCGTCAGCAGCCGCGCGCGGTCGAACTCGAAGCCCATGGCGAAGGCCCCCTGCAGACCGTCCGCCATGGCCTTGACCAGCACCGCCGTCGCGGACGGATCGGGCAACGGACGCCCGGCGGCCCGCGCGAAGCCGGCGAACACGTCGGCCATGCGCGAGAGCAGGCGCTCGTGGTGGGTGCGCAAGCGCTCGCGCAGGTCGATGTCCTCGACGGCCAGGGCGCCGGTGAGCACGAAGAAGCGATGGCGCGCGTCGCCCGGCTGACCGAGGAAGGCCACGAAGGCCCCCGCCATCGCCATCAGGGGCGAGGGCGACGCCGCGGCGTCCGCGAAGATGGCCTGGGCGCGCGCGAACTCGTCCTCGACGAGGGCCTCGAGCAGCGCGCGCTTGTTCTCGAAGTGGAAATAGACCGCCCCTTTGGACAGCCCCGCGGTGCGGGCGATCTCCTCGACCCGCGTGGCGTGATAGCCACGCTCGAGGAGACACTCGCGCGCCGCGGTCAGGATCTGAAGGCGGCGCTCTTCGGTCGGCAGGTGACGGGTCATGGAGCGCCCGACCATAAAGAGCGTCCCTCCGACCTGTCAATGCGGCTATCCTGCGCCGCATGCGACGCGTCGTCCTCGCCCTTTCGGTGATCGGCCTGCTCGGGCCGACCTGCGCGCTCGCGGACCCCGAGGCCTTCGATCCACTCCTCGACCAGCCGCCAGGGCGGCAGGATCCGACCGATCGCCTCGAAGCGGCCGATATGCGCAACCCGGGCTTCCGCGTCTCGGGGCACGCCGGGATCTACGGCGGCCGTGTGTCGAGCCGGCTGACCGAGGACGAGAGCGGGCTCCGACCCTCGACCCGCGCGGAGGTGGGCTTCGGCTTCGGCGTCCGCACGCGCTCGCTGATCGAGATCGGCCTGGATCTGGGTCTGGGCCTCGGCCAGACCTGGGACGCCGAGCACGATCAGACCGTCTTCGCCTTCGACCTGCTCATCGAGCCGCGCATCCTGGCGCACGTCCTCGAGGGTGATCGCTGGGCGCTCTACGCCGGTGTGGGCGGTCTGGCGGTGCTGTTCGACCTCGAACCGGCCGGCCTGAACCAGGCGGGCATCGGTCCCGACGGGATCCTGGGCCTGCGGCGCCAACTCGACGCGCACAGCGCGTTCTACCTCGAGGGCAGCGCGTGCGCGTTCTATGACGCCCTGGCCTTTCACTACGAGGACCGCAGCGAGGAGGAGCTCGCGCGCAACCCGACGCTGCAGCCGAAGAAGGTCACCGGATCATGGTACGCCGTGTATCGCGGTGTGCTCGGCTATCGCCTGACCTTCTGAGCACCGCGGCCCTCGCCCACCAGACGTCGCGGCTCGATGAGCCGTCCCGTCAGGCGCCCTCACGATCGCGCGCCGCAGGCCCCTCTCTCGGAATGGAGCCCGCCCCGTCATCGAGGAGGTACAAGTCGAGCACCTCGAACAGCGAGCGCGTGAACACACGGAAGTTCACGGGCTTGGTGAGGAAGTGATCGGCGCCGTCGCGCTTGCAGGCCTCGCGATCCTCGTCACGCGCGCTCGTCGTCAGCATCACGGTCGGTATTTTGCTCAAGGCGGGGTTGGCCTTCAGGCCACGCAACACTTCGAAACCATTGAGCTTCGGCATGTTGATATCGAGCAGGATCAGGCGGGGCCGAAGGTGGCCGTCGAGGAGCATCGCGAGGGCCTCCTGCCCGTCCCGGGCCACGATGACCTTCACGGCGCGAGGATAGCTGCGCAGGGCGCGCTGCAACAGCAGCACGTGGTCCTCGTCATCCTCGGCCAGGAGAACCTGCGCGTTGGAGTTGGGATCGAGCATCCAGGACCGCCCCGCGGGCCTCGCTGCCCGCGCACGCTGCACAGGGTGCCCCGCCTGGACCGCCGGGTCAACTGCGCTCGCTCGATGCGAGCCTCGGACACGATAATCGGCGGCCGCGTCCACCTCGCGCGGCCGCCGAATCTCATCAGGCGGTGTGGCGCTCTCCGGTCGCGTCGCCCTCGGCCTCGTCGATGTCGAGCACCGCGTACATGCGGGTGGTCTCCAAGGTCTCGTGACCCAGGATCTCGGCGAGCGCGACCAGATCCTGGGTCCGCGCCCAGTAGGCCTTCGCGAAGGTATGCCGCAGCACCTGAGGCGAGGCCTCGAGGCGGGCGAACGCGCAGTGTTTTCGCACGACGCGCTGCAACCCGTTGGCGCTGAGACGACCGCGCTCTCCCACCAGCAACGGCCAACTCGTCGGCGGCCCGTCGTGGCCGAAGGGCATGGGCGACATGGGCACCATCGCCACGCGCGGCAACAGCGCCGGATCGGGTGGGTCCACGCGACCCGACGGAGGCCAGCCGCCGCTCGCCGGCAGCACCAACTCGCCCGAGGGTGGCAGGGCCAGGAGACCCCTCTCGACGAGGCTCCACGCCAGCTTGCGGGCAGCTCGGGTGGGCAGCGGGACGCGCCGGTCACGCCCCTCTCGCACGCGCAGCGCGCCGTCGCCGAACTCCACGTCGCCCACATCGAGGGCCACCAACTCGCTCACCTTCAGCCCGGTGTCGAGCAGCAGGTAGAGCACCGCCTGATCGCGCAAACACCCGCGATCGTCGACATGGCGGAGCAGCCGGTTGACGTCCTCGGCCCCCAGCACACGCGGCCCCCGATCCACCCGCGTCTGACGGGACCGGTCGCGGATCGCGTCGACCGTGCTCCGGCGGATGACCCCCTCCTGACTCAGGAAGGCGCCGTAGGTCCGGGCGAAGGCCAGCCGCCGCGAGACGGTGGCGCCGGCGCGCCCCTTGTCCTCGGCCGATGTGCGCCAGGCGGCGGTCACCTCGGCGTCCAGCAGCGTCGCATCGAAGAGCGCACCGTAGCGCCGCCGATACCACATCGCGAGGTGCTGCCAATCCGAGCGGTAGGACCGCGCGGTGGACGCAGAGCGCCCGCGTCGGATGAGCC
>CALBMW010001066.1 GCA_937896275.1 uncultured Myxococcales bacterium | reverse complement strand
GCAGGTCGTCGAAGCGCAGGTCGGTGCCGCGCACGCTCACCGCCACGCGCGCGATGGCCGCGGCGCGCAGGGTGACGGGCGCCGGGAAGACCCCGGGCCAGCCCACCGACAGCTCGGCCGGGCCGATGTGCAGGCGGAGCGCGCTCTGCCCGGCGACCCCGGCGGCGGCCGGCGGCTGGGGCAAGGTGAAGCGCACGTCGAGATCCACGGGCAGCGAGGCCGTGACCGCCCCCGCGAGGGAGCGGGCGTCGGCCTCGAAGAAGGCGCCCCGCCACAGCGCGTGCAGCACCTGGTTGACCAGCACCACCGACACGGCCGCGCCCACCGCCGCGGTCGCGGGCGGTGTCGCCCCCCCGGCGCCGGGCGGGATCGCCACGCCACGGCTGCCGCCCGCCAGCCGCGACGGCCCCGTCACCTTCGTCTGCAGCCCGAAGATCGCGTGGCCCGAGGACAGATCGACGGTCGACAGCCCGGCGTCGAAGGTCAACCGCAGGGGCGCCCCGCCGGTCACGCTGGGTACGTCGAAGCCCAGCGCCAGCGCGCCCAGATCGAAGTTGTCGAGCAGATCGGTCAGCACGCCATCGATGTTCTCGACCAGGTAGCGCCGCACGTTGTCCACGAGCACGCGGCGCACCACGCCCTCGAAGGCCGCGAAGGCCAGGTCGAGGATCGCCCCGGTGATGAAGCCGCTGAAGTCCGCGGACAGATCGCCGACCTCCAACCGCTCGACCGCGCGCAACTGCACGTGCGGGCGCGTGCCGGAGCGGCCGACATCGAAGACCAGCGTCACGCGCACGCGGTCCACGTCGAAGGTGCCCTGATTGCCGAGCGTGCCGCGCATCAGGGCGACCATCTCGATGTTGCGCAGCGTGGCGTCCACCCGCAGGCCACCGTTCACCAGCTCGAGCCTCAGATCGTGCGGCCCGCGCAGGCTCAGGTCACGGTACTCGGCGCCGAAGCTGAAGATGCAGACCGGCCCCACCCGCGTGCGGCATTCGGTCGGCACGATCGGGTTCTGGGCGCGCAGGGCGTCGTGCAGGGCGTCGCGCAGGCCGCTGCTGCGCACCACGCGCCGCAGTACGTCGGCCAGGCTGCGCAGCGGCCGATCGGGATCGCCGTCGTCGAGCGCGTCGCCGCCGAGCCGCAGCGCCACCGCGTCGGCCAGCGGTCGTTGCTCGGCCAGCCAGCGCTCCGAGGCGAAGAAGGCGCAGAACGTGCTGTTCTCGCCCCCATCAACGTCGACCGCGGCGATCTCGACGGCGTTTTGGCCCCACGTGACCGGCACCTCGGCGGCGAAGCGTCCGTCCGGCTCCACCGGCACCACGGCGCCGCCGACGCGCACGGTGCGCGCCTCGTTGCCGACCACGCGGCCCTCGAGGCGCACGCGGCTGCCCGCGGCGGCGTTGATCTGAGCCCCGAAGGGCGGCTCCACGCACTCGATCCCCGGCCCGCCCGCCACCACCCGGATCGTGTGGCTCGAGTGCAGCGCCCCGAGCTGTCCGACCAACGCGTACTCGCCGGGCGCCTGCAATCGGAAGCGGCCCGGCCCGAAGGGGTCGAGCGCCGGGCGCGCCGTCACGTTGGGGGCCGCGCCCACGACCGCGTTGCCGAAGGCGTCGCGGGCCTCGAGCACCACGGTGACCACCTGACCGGGGCGGTAGACGCGCTGGGCCGGCTCCACCCGCCCGATCAGCTCGGTCGGCGCACCCGGGAGCACCTCGAGGCCCTCGCCGGGCAGGGCCTCGGCCCCGGCGGCGCGGCAGCGCAGGTCGTATCGACCCGCGGTCTGGACGCGCACCGTCTGGTCATCGTCCCAGACATAGTCGCCGGGGCGCGGCGCGAGATCGACCTCGAAGCCGTCGGGCGCGACGGTCGGGTTGCCGGCCTCGTCGAAGGCGGCGCAGCTCACGGTCACCGGCGTGTCTGCGGGCGCCACGTGCGGGTCGATCTCGGTGAGCACGCGAGCGGGCGGGCCTGGATCCACGCGCCACTCCGCCCCCGCCACGTCCCGCAGCCCCAGCTCGTCGGCGACGCAGCGCACCTGGTAGACGCCGGCGCGGTGGCCCACCAGCCCATCCTGGGTGGCCTCGAAGCCATGATCCGGCTGCACCTCGACGCGGGTCGTCACGCCCGGCAGCGCGACCCCGTCCGGATCGAGCAGGGCGCAGGTGACGTTGTTGGCGACCCCGCTTCGCGTGGACTCGGCGCCGAGGCGCGTCTCGAGCGCCACGGGCAGCTGCGCCCGCGGGCCGGCGTCGACGTCGATGACGATTCCGCTCGGCGTCAGGGGTCCTGGGGACGACTCCACGCGGTTCTCGCCGCACCCGGCGACGAGCAGCGGCAGGGCGACGACGAGCAGGCAGAAGAGGCCGCGCGGCGCGTGCGGTCGCACGGGCATGTCCAGGGGTCGACGCATGACCCGCACGATAGCAGGGCCGGACCGCCTGGCGCGCCGGGGAGCGACGTGGGGGCTCTCCGCGGGCAAAAAAAAATCGCGGCCCGAAGACCGCGATTCTTTCGAAGGCTTTAGACCGCCAACCGCGGTCGTTTTCCTCGCGAGGGATCCTCGCAGCGGCCGCCTCACCCACCCGAGGGTGGATTCGGCCTGGCCATCGCCACCCGAACTTCGAAGAACCCTGCCTCACCCTAGCGACGCTCGCGCATCGCGTCCCCTTCGCCGTTACCACGTTCGCGCCGCGGCCGACCTCGAGGTCCTCAGGCGGGACAGACCACCGATCGACGCGCGCGCCGCCGGCTGCCTCCCATGCTCTTGGCGGACGATCACCGCCCCTGCGGTCAGTCGCTCGCATTACCCCTGCACCAGTGCTCGCCGAGTGACGCTGCAGACGCCGTTCCCGGTCCACCCTGTCGCAGCCTGCCGATTCACCCTGCCCGGGCCGCCGAAGCGACGCCGGACGGGCGAATGCGATCTCGGCCCGGTCTGAGACGTCCCGGCCCCGAAGGACGCAAGGCGCCAGTGACCGCACCGCATCGAGAGCCCCTCTCGCGAGGGAACCAGGGTCATTCCAGCAGCGCGTTCCGTTTGCATGAGCGCCCGAAGTTGCCTTCGTCCGAAGTTGCCTTCGGTGGCGGCCCAGCGTTCACAGCGTCCCGTCGGACGGACCGAAGCCCGAGCGACAAGCGACCCACCTCGGCCCTCACCTTGCGGCGCGGGCCCCGCTCCCGACCTCACCCAACCCGAAGGCTGGACTCCGCCAGAGGCGTCCGGGCGGCGTTGGGCGCTGCAAGCCACGTCCTCACCCGTCCGAAGGGCAGGCGACCGTGCCGATTCCCCGAAGGGCATCGTCCCGATCCCGTGTCCGGCCACCGCACGGTTCCCGGTAAACCGGAAGATCCGCTCGATGCCCGAGGTGTGCGCATCATCGACGCGACGTTTGCCCGAAGGCGCTCGCCCCGTCGCCCGGAACGTCTCGACCACCCAGTGAAGCCCGATCCCGGTTGCACCCGAAATCTGACCACGCGCCCCCGAGTGCAACGGGAGCCCGCCCTGCGTGCCGAGTCACCCGACCTCGCCGCGCCTCACCCCGAAGGGCTCCTCGCGACGCTGTCCGGCTCGTCCTCCTCCCGACCGACCCACCAGGAGCCGACCCCGAGCACCCGACCCGGTCGACCGAAGCCAGACCGGCGATGGCGCCAGCGCCCGGCTCGTCCCGAAAGACGAGGCCTGACGACCCGCGACCATCGACAGGACCGTCGCCCGAAGGCGCTGGCCCCGCGCGTCGCCCCCTCCCCTCGCAGGGCGGGACGGCACGTAGATGCTCGTAGCGGCACAGCTCGACGAGCGGAACCGCAGAAGAGGACTCACCTGCCAATTCGCCGCCGACCCCCGAAGGGACCGAACGACGGCTCACGGCAGATGGGCTTGGACGACACCACCCGAGGCGACCTGAAGACCGACTCGCCGCCGAAGCGACCAGCCTGTCACCCACCCATGATGACGCCACGCTCGCGTGTCACGGAATACCACGAGGGTAAGCCATGCGCGCTCAGCACCTTTCACTCACCGGCGGCAAGCCGTCGGAAGCGTCCAGCACCTCACGTTTTCACCCGAAACGTACCCTCGCCCGGTCGCCGAAGCGGCCCGGTTCAGGCTTGCGTCACCGGATCCCTCTTCAGCCTCTCTCGCCGGACCGGTCATCGTCGGACCGAAGGAGGGCACACGTCGAAACCGAAGCAACGTCGCGCACTTACCTTCACTCGTCAGCGACCGTCCCGAACTCGGGCCGACACTCCGAGGAGCGCCTGCCAGCCAAATCGGGGGTCGTTCCCACCTTCGTTACCCCCCTCCGAACGCTCCGAGGAGCGCTCTTCGAGGTGACCGAACCGCCCTTTCGGCAGGCAATCCCCGAGGGGCTCGTCCGTCGTCCAGGTTGGTTTGGTCTGGCGGCTTCGGTGGGAACCGCGGGGGCTGTCCTCAACCCTCGACAGCCACCCTATGCCTGGCCTTTTGGGCGGTCAAAAGGTTTATTTCGGCCCCCCCTGTGGGCAACCGTGACAAGCCAGCAACAACGCAGCGTTTTTGGCGTGAACACTTTTTTTTCCAGGGGCCTGATCGGGCCTCCGTTCGCGGGGTCCTCAGGGTGCCCGGGCCCCCGGGCGACGCGGGATCCCGGCCGGAGCGACGGCCGCGATGAGGGCGGGGCGTCCGGGCGACCCGGGCACCGTCAGCGAGGCTCGACGTGGGCTCCTGGGCCCGGCCGGGTGATCTGCAGATCGTCCTCGGGGGCGACCGCGCAGAGGGCCGAGCGCACGGCCTCGGCGTCCGCGTCCGCGCACAGGACCTTCACGTGGGGGCCGGCGTCCATGGTGGCCCAGGCGCCGACGCCCGCCGCGCGGAGCCCGGCCACGACGTCGAGGGCGTCGAGGGTGCGGCCATTCCAGTAGCGAAGGGGCGGATCGGCGGCCAGCATGCAGGCGTGCATGCGCGCGGTGGACCGCTCCATCACGGTGCCCAGCCGTGCCAGGTCGCGCGCCTCGATGGCGGCGCGGGCCTCGACCAGATCGGCCGGGTGGGCGGCGATCCAGGCGGCATAGTAAGGGCTGGTTCGCGCCGTGCGGGCCATGCCCTCCCGTGATGAGGTGGCCTTGGGCCCGTGGGCCAGGCGCGCCACGACCATGCGCAGGTTCCAGGCCTCGGGGGGCAGCACCGGGTGAACCTGGCCGTCGCTCCGGTCGAGCTCGACGAGTCCGCCGTAGAGAGAGCGCGGCGCCGAGCCCGAGCCACGGCGCACCAGATCGACGAAGGCGGCGTCGGCCCGCGCCACGGTGGGGTCGCCGCCGCTGGCGGCCCAGGCGGCGACCGCGAGCGCGGCG
>CALBMW010001065.1 GCA_937896275.1 uncultured Myxococcales bacterium | reverse complement strand
ACGCCGCCCTGGCCCATCTGGCCGCCCGCACCCGGGAGAACCGCGATGACGCCGCCGTCGGTGTCGCTCCCGGGCAGCGGGACGACGCCGCCGTCGCTGCCGGTGCCGCCGCTCGGCTGGCAACCCAGCGCGGCGAGCGACATGGTGAAGGTGGCGAGCCGCACGAGCGCGTGGCGTCGAAGTGCCATGAGTCATCCCCCTGCTTTTCGGGCGGGGCAGCATCGCGGAACCCGGCCGGGGCCGCAAGTGCCGCCTCCGATCGCGCCCGGGGTCGGGCTGGGTGGGGTGAGCCCGCTCGCGGCCCTCCCGGCGTCGGTGCCGCCGACCGAGGCCAGCGCGCGGCGCGTCAGTCCAAGGGGCGCGGCGCGTCCTCGAGCCCGTCGCCCACCGGCGTCAGCAGCTCCGAGATCAGCTCGTCGCGGTAGCGCAGCTCGACCCACAGGATGTAGGTCACCCCCCGCACCAGCCCGCCCGGCACGCTCAGCAGCCGCGTGCGGTCGCCGTCCACCAGGATCTGGGTGACGCCGTCCTTCTCGGGCTTCCGGAACTCCTCCTCGACCTCGGCCAGCACCACCTGATCGCTGTTGACCAGGCGATAGGTCCAGCGCAGGTCGACGACGCCGTCGACGTCGATCAGGCCGAGCACGTAGTGGAACTTGAAGTTGAGCTCACCGGCCCCATCGGCGCCGACCGCGAGCGTGGCCTCCTCCATCGAGGGCTCCACTTCGCGCGCGTGGTCGCCGTAGTCCTCGTCGAGCACGCAGCCCGCCAGCAGGAGGGCGCCCACCGCACACCAGGGCGCCCACCGGCGCAAAACTCCCGAAGCTTCGAACATGCGCATCGCCACCTCCGGCGCGCAGGATACCCAAGGCCGCCTCGCGCGTTCCATTCCGCGCTGCGCGGCGGTATGAATGCCCTCCGAAACGGACGCCCGAGGAGCCCACGATGCCCACCGTCGCCGAAGCCCTGCTGGCCGAGGGCAAGCGCCCCGCCGTCGTCGCCGATTGCGCGACGCTCATCGACGAGGAGGTCGCCAGCAAGTCCGGCCTCGGCGGCCTCGCGATCAAGACCGCCTTCGCCACCGTCAAGGCGCTGAAGCGCGGCATCATCCCCGAGTCGGTCAACGCGCTGCTCGACGACTTCGTGGTCGAGCTCGAGCCCTTCTACGCGGAGTACCTCGAGGAGGGGGGCGGCGAGGGCATCGATCGCTTCGTCCCGAAGCACGGCGCGCGCATCGCCGACGCCCTCCTGGGCATCACGGATCGGCGGGCCCAGCGCAGCAAGCACAAGACGCTGGTCAAGGCCTACGAGAAGCTGCGGCCGCAGGGCAAGAAGCAGGTCGAGGCGGCGACGCCCCGCATCGGGGCCATGCTGAAGCGCCACGGCCTCTGATGATCCAGCGGGCGCGCCGACAGGAGCGAGAATGAGCGACGACAAGAGCCTGGACGCGACGATGAGCGGCTTCGCTGCGCGCGCCGAGGGCGAGGGTGCCCTCGACACGTCGGGGGCGGCGGGCCTGGCCTACTTCGGGCGCTTCGGCGTGGACGAGGCGATGCTGCGGGCGGCCTTCGACCGGGCGTTGGCGCACGGCGCCGACTGGGCCGAGCTGTACTTCGAGCACAACGTCAGCCACCACCTGGGGCTCGAGGACGGGGCGGTGAACCGGGCCTACGCGTCGGTGACGCTCGGCGTCGGCGTGCGCGTGGTGAAGGGCGACCAGCAGGGCTACGCCTACACCGAGGAGCTGACGCGCGACGCCGTGACGCAGGCCGCGGCGACCGCCGCGCTGGTGGCGAACGGCCCCTCGCGGGACGCGCCGCAGGCCTTCGCGGTGCAGACCTTGCCGTCGCGCTACCGAATGCGGCTGCCCTTCGGCGACGTCGGCGTGGCCGAGAAGATGCCGATCCTGAGCCGCATCAACGAGCTCGCCTTCGCCGCGACGCCCGAGCTGGTGAAGGTGCAGGTCGGCTTCGCGGACAGCAGCGGGGTGGTCCTGGTCGTCGAGAGCACGGGCCGCATGAGCTTCGACCGGCAGCCGATGGCGCGCCTGAGCGTGAGCTGCACGGCCGAGCGGGGAGGCCGCCGCGAGAGCGCCGGCGCTAACCTGGCGGGGCGCGAGGGCTTCGAGTTTTTCTCGGACGCGCGCGTGGGCAAGGTGACCGACGAGGCGGTGCAGCGCACGATGTTCCTCTTCGACGCGACCGTCGCGCCCGCGGGCACCATGCCAGTGGTCCTCGCGGCGGGCAGCGCCGGCATCCTGCTGCACGAGGCCATCGGCCACGGCATGGAGGCCGACTTCAACCGCAAGGGCACCTCGGTCTACAGCGACAAGCTGAACCAGCGCATCGCGCCCGACGACATCACCATCGTCGACGACGGCACGATCGAGGCCCAACGGGGCGCCATCAACGTGGACGACGAGGGCGTGGTGGCCCAACGCACGGTGCTCGTCGAGAACGGCATCCTGCGCACCTACATGCACGACCGCATCAGCGCCCTGCACTATGGCGTCGAGCCCACCGGCAACGGCCGCCGCGAGTCCTTCCGCCACGCGCCGCTGCCGCGCATGCGCAGCACCTACATGGAGGCGGGCTCGCGGGATCCGGAGGAGATCGTGCGCTCGGTCAAGCGCGGCATCTACGCGGAATCATTCACGAATGGCCAGGTGATGATCGGCGCGGGCGACTTCACCTTCTACATCAAGACCGGCTATCTCATCGAGGATGGCAAGAAGACGCGACCGATCAAGGACACCAACATCATCGGCAACGGACCCGACGTGCTCACGAAGACCGACATGGTGGGCAACGACTTCGCCTTCGACGACGGCGGGTGGACCTGCGGCAAGGACGGCCAGAGCGTGCCGGTGTCGCTGGGCATGCCGACCGTCCGCGTCAGCGAGATCACAGTCGGCGGCGTGAACGAGAGCTGAGGGCGGGCGCGAGCACCGACGGCGCGAACGAGCACCGACGGCGTGGGTGACCACCGACAGCGTGAACCAGGACGGACGGCGTGATTGGGCACTGACATGGACGAGTTGTTGCGGGCGGCGCACGAGGCCGCGAAGCAGGCGCAGGCGTGTGGCGCCGACGAGGCGAAGGCGGCGGTGGTCCGGTCGCGCGGGGTCGACCTGGAGTGGCGCGACGGCAAGCTCGAGAAGGTGCAGGAGCGCACCCGGCGGGCGCTGAGCATCGAGCTCTATGTCGACGGCCGCTATGGCGCGTCGAGCACCAACGATCTGCGCCCCGAGGCGGTCGGCCCCTTCATCGCGGACGCGGTGGCGATGACGCGGCTGCTCGAGCCCGATCCGCACCGCGCGCTGCCCGATCCGGCCCGCTACGGCGGGCGGGCCGACGTGGATCTCGACCTCTTCGACCCCGCCGTCAACGAGGTGTCGAGCGAGGAGCGCCTGGCGCTGTGCCGCGATCTCGAGGTGATGGCGCGCGACGGCGCGGGCGATCTGCCCGTCGTCAGCGTGGCCACCGGCGTGGGCGATGGCTTCAGCCAGTCGGCGCGCGTGCACACCAACGGCTTCGAGGGTGCGCGTGAGGGCAGCTCGTTCAGCTTCTCGGCGATGGTGACCGTGAAGGACGTGGACGGGCGGCGGCCGATGGGCTGGGACTTCACCTATCGCCGGCACCGCGCCGATCTGGCGCCGGCGGAGCGCATCGCCCGGGTGGCGCGCGAGAAGGCTGCCGCGCAGCTCGGCGCGGGCAAGCTGGCGACCGGCAAGTACACGATCGCGGTCGACAGCCGCGCCGTCCCGCGCTTGATCAGCGCGTTCCTGGCGCCGCTCTCGGGGCCCTCGCTCCAGCAGCGGCGCAGCCTGTGGGAGGGCAGGCTCGGTGAGAAGGTCGCCAGCGAGCTGCTCACCATCTACGACGATCCGCTGTTGCCGCGAGGCCTCGGCAGCGCGCTCTGGGACGGCGACGGCTTCGCCACGCGGCGGCGCCCGCTCGTCGAGCAGGGCGTCCTGTGCACCTACCTCATCGACGACTACTACGCCCGCAAGATGGGCGTGGAGCCGACCGGCGCGGACACGCACAACTTCGAGTGGACCTTGGGCACGGACGATCTCGAGGGCCTCGTCCGCGACGTGGGCTGTGGCGTCCTCATCGAGCGCTTCCTGGGCGGCAACACCAACCAGACCACGGGCGAGCTCAGCTTCGGGTGCGCCGGTCGGGTGATCCGCGACGGCAAGCTCGCCGAGCCGGTGGCCGAGGTGAACCTGTCCGGCAACCTCGCCACGCTGTGGGGCCGCTTGGTGGCGGTGGGCAACGATCCCAACCCCGACTCCTCGGCGGCCTGCCCGAGCTGCGTGTTCGAGGGGATGCAGCTCAGCGGAATCTGACCGGGTCGCCCGGCACACAGGTCGTCCGGCACACAGGTCGTCCGGCTCACAGGTCGTCCGGCTCACAGGTCGTCCGGCTCACAGGTCGTCCGGCTCACACTGCTGGAAGAAGGCGTCGAGCACCTCGTGGCTGACGGGCATTTTGGCCTGCAGGGCCCCGCCGCGGTTCTCCAGCGTCAGCGCGCGGAAGAGCGCCCGTTCGGGTCTTCTGCCCTCCGGAGCATCGTCGGCGCCGTCCTGCAGCAGCGCGAGCACGCCGCTCAACGCCGCGGTCACGGGCGCCAGGTTGGTGCCGGGCTCGCCGAAGATCGACGCCGACACGTCGACGTCCTCGCCGACCGAGAGGGTGAGGGTGGCGCGCAGATCGGCAGCGTCGAGGGCGGCCGAGGCGACCTCGCGGGCCCCCCAGGGCACCGGCAACCCCTCGACCAGCGTGCTCGCCTTGATCGACGCGATGACCGGGCCCATCGCGTTGGGCATCGGAATCGCGGGGCCCAGCGGGCGGCGGCCGGCGAGGCGGTCGAGGGCCTCGTCGAGGGCGGCGCGCTTGCGCCCCACGACGATGAGGCCATCGCTCAGGACCGCCAGGTTCTCGCCCTCTTCCCCGCGGCGCCCCTGGTAGATCGCGATGCCGTCGGGGCCAAGGACGCGGGTCATCTCCTCGGGCAAGGCGAGCCAGTCGGCGCCACCGAAGCGGCCCTCCATCACGAAGACGTCGTCGGTCACCACGAAGCGGTCGACGTCCTCGAGCGGATCGAAGCCGACGCCGTCGCGCATCTCATCGAGCTCCTGACCGGACTGGACGCGGATGCAGGTGCGCACGCGGTCGGCCCAGGGCGACGCGCGCAGGGCCTGGGCGTCGACCGCGACCAGGTGAGGCACCTCGTCGGCCTGGACGGCGGTGAGCATGCGACTCGGGGCCCGGGCGGCGTGGGGGCCCGTGGCGGACGGCACGGCCCCGGAGGTCGGTGAGAGCGCCGGGC
>CALBMW010001064.1 GCA_937896275.1 uncultured Myxococcales bacterium | reverse complement strand
TTCTACCAGTTCCTGGTGAGGGTCGGGGCGGTCGCCGGCGATCCCACGGCTCGCGTGCGCACGCCCAAGCAGCCCAGACGGACGCCACGTTTCCTCTCGCCGGACGACGCCGCGCGGCTCGTGGAGGCGCCCTGTGGCGAGGGTCCCGCCGCCGTGCGCGACCGCGCGCTGCTCGAGCTGACCTACGGCGCCGGCCTGCGCGTGAGCGAGGTCGTGGCGCTCGACGTGGGCGACGTGGATCTGAGCGGTGGCACGGTGCGCGTCGAGCACGGCAAGGGCGACAAGGCGCGGGTGGCGCCGATGGGCCGCATGGCGGTCGCCGCGCTGCACGCCTGGCTGGCGCGCCGCCCCGAGCTGCTGGGGCCCGATCCCGATCCCACGCCCCTGTTTCGCAACAGATTCGGCCGCCGCCTGTCCGCACGTGCCGTCCAACGCCTGGTCGAGCGCTGCCGGCCCGCCTGCGCGGAGCTGGGGGCGACGCCTCACTGGCTGCGTCACGCCTGCGCCACCCACATGCTGGGCAGCGGCGCGGATCTGCGCAGCATCCAGGAGATGCTGGGGCACGCCACCCTCTCGACGACCCAGCGCTACACCCACGTCGAGGTCGAGGCCTTGATGCGTGTCTACGATCGGGCGCACCCCCGCGCCCGGCGGGCCGACGAAACCGGCTGAGCCGACTTGACGCGCCGCGGTGCGTGCATAGGGTCCGCCATCCCGCCGACCCCCCGCGAGGCCTCATGTCCGAACCCATCTTCCATGGCACCACCATCCTCGCCGTCCGCCGAGGCCAGCAGCTCGTGTTCTGCGGCGACGGCCAGGTGTCGATGGGCAACACGGTGATGAAGGGTCGCGCCGTCAAGGTGCGGCGCCTGCTCGACGGCCAGATCCTCACCGGCTTCGCCGGCGCCACCGCCGACGCCTTCACGCTCGTCGAGAAGTTCGAGTCCAAGCTCAAGGCCTTCAACAAGAACCTGGTGCGCTCGGCGGTCGAGCTGGCCAAGGACTGGCGCACCGACCGCTACCTGCGGCGCCTCGAGGCGCTGCTGCTGGTGGGGGATCGCGAGCGCACCCTGCTCATCAGCGGCACGGGCGACGTCATCGAGCCCGACGGGGACGCGATCGCCATCGGCAGCGGCGGCAACTTCGCGCTGGCCGCCGCGCGGGCGCTGCTGGCGAACACCGATCTGGACGCGCGCACCATCGCGCGAAAGTCCCTCGAGATCGCCGCGGGCATCGACATCTTCACGAACGAAAACTTGGTGGTGGAGGCCCTCGACCTCGACCCGAACAGCGTCGACCCGAACAGCGGGGCGAGGCCGCCCGAGGACGCCCCATGAACGCCGAGCTGCCGGTCTTCACGCCGCGCGAGACGGTCTCCGAGCTCGACCGCTACATCGTCGGCCAGCACAAGGCGAAGCGCGCGGTCGCGATCGCGCTCCGCAATCGCTGGCGGCGCAGGCAGGTGCCCGACGAGCTGCGCGATGAGATCGCGCCCAAGAACATCATCATGATCGGCCCCACCGGGGTGGGGAAGACCGAGATCGCGCGCCGGCTGGCCAAGCTGGCTCAGGCGCCGTTCATCAAGGTCGAGGCCAGCAAGTTCACCGAGGTGGGGTACGTGGGGCGCGACGTGGAGTCGATGATCCGCGACCTGACCGATCTGGCCGTGGCGATGGTGAAGATGGAGGAGCGCGAGCGCGTGCAGGCGGCCGCCGAGAAGCGCGCGGAGGATCGCGTGCTCGATCTGCTGCTCGAGCAGCGCAGCGCCCCCCCGCTGTCAGCCACGTCATCCGGCACCTACGCCGTCGCGCCCGACGGGGTGACGGTGGCCGTCGTGTCCGAGGCCGACGATCGCGAGAGCCTGCGCAAGAAGCTCCGGGCGGGCAAGCTGGACGACGCCCAGGTGGTGGTCCAGACGACCGGCGGCGGCGTTGGCCCCTCGCTCGAGGTGTTTGGCGCGCAGGGGCTCGAGGAGATGGTCTTCAACCTCAAGGACGCGCTGGGCAGCCTGCCCGGCTTCGCGGGCGGCAAGACCAAGGAGAAGCGCGTGGCGGTGCGCGAGGCGCTGCGCACGATCGCCGCCGACGAGGGCGAGAAGATGCTCGATCTCGAGGCGGTCGTGCAGTGCGCGCTCGACCGGGTTCAGCAGTCGGGCATCGTCTTCCTCGACGAGATCGACAAGATCGCGCTCGGCGGCGGGCGCGGCGGCGGGCAGGGGCCGGACGTCAGCCGCGGCGGCGTGCAGCGCGACCTGCTGCCCATCGTCGAGGGCAGCTCGGTCACCACCAAGCACGGCGTGGTCAAGACCGACCACATCCTCTTCATCGCGGCGGGCGCCTTTCACGAGGCCAAGGTCAGCGATCTCATCCCCGAGCTGCAGGGGCGCTTCCCCATCCGGGTCGAGCTCGAGTCGCTCGGAGAGGAGGAGTTCCTGCGCATCCTCACCGAGCCGCGCGCCAGCCTGGTGCGGCAGTACGAGGCGCTGCTCGCCACCGAAGGGGTCACGCTCACCTTCACCGAGGGGGCGCTGCGCGAGATCGCCCGGGTGGCCTTCGAGGCCAACACGCGGCTCGAGAACATCGGCGCGCGTCGCCTGCACACGGTCATGGAGACCCTGCTCGACGACGCCTCCTTCCGTGCGCCGGAGCTGCGCGGTCAGGCCGTCGAGATCGACGCGGAGCTGGTGAGCCGCAAGCTGGGCGAAGTGCTCGACGACGAGGACCTGAGCCGGTACATCCTCTGACCGGACGCCCTCGGACCTCCCTCACCAGCCTCTCAGCCCACGCGGGACGCCGATGCCGGTCAAGCAGCTCCAAGAGAAGGCGGCGGTGCTCATCGAGGCGCTGCCTTACATCCAGAAGTTCTCCGGCCAGATCTTCGTGGTCAAGTACGGCGGCCACGCCATGACCGACCCCGACGCGCGCCGCAGCTTCGCGCGCGACGTGGTGCTGCTGCGCTCCATCGGCGTGCAGGTGGTGGTCGTGCACGGCGGCGGGCCCCAGATCGAGGAGCACCTGGCGCGCCTCGGCATCAAGAGCACCTTCCGGGGCGGCATGCGGGTCACCGACGACGCCACCATGGACGTCGTGCGCATGGTGCTCGTGGGCCAGGTCAACCAGGAGATCGTCTCGCTCATCAACCGCGAGGGCGGCCGTGCGGTGGGCCTCAGCGGCGCCGACGGCAACCTGCTGGTGGGCCGTCGCATGCTGGTCGATGGGCAGGACGTGGGCCGCGTGGGGCAGATCGAGCGGGTCGACGAGCGCGACGTGAACTGGCTGGCCCAAGGTGGGTTCATCCCGGTCATCGCGCCGGTGGCCGTCGACGCCGACGGTGGCCCCCTCAACGTCAACGCCGATCTGGTGGCGGGCGCCATCGCCGCCCACCTCGGGGCGCGCAAGCTGCTGCTGATGACCGACGTGGACGGCGTGCGGGGTCCCGACGGCGAGGTGATGGCGACCCTGGAGAGAGGGCGCGCCGCGGAGCTGATCGAGCAGAACGTGATCGGTGGCGGCATGATCCCCAAGCTGCGCTGCGCGATCGAGGCGCTCGGTGCCGGCGTGCGCAAGGTGCACATCGTGGACGGGCGGGTGCAACACGCGCTGCTGCTCGAGATCTTCACCGATCTCGGCGTGGGCACGGAGGTCGTCTGAGGTGCCTGTCTGGGCCCTGCTGATCCTCGCCGCGTCGGTCCTGATCGCGGTGGCCCTGGTGTTCTGGCGGATCTGGCCGGTGGTGGCCGGTCGCGCGCGCGACGGGGACGGCCCGGGCGCGCGGCTGGACAAGTGGAACGCCCACCTGGTGCCGCTCCTGCGCAAGACGCTCTCGGGCAAGCTGCTGGTGGCTCACGGCAATCGCTTCCTGAGCAAGACCGACGGCGCCGAGCACACCATGGCCACGTGGTCGCTCGAGCCGAGCATCCTCCCCGACGTCGACTTCGTGGCCCTGGCCCGCCCCGGCACCGGCGACGCCCCGATCCCCGAGGTGCTGGGCGTCATCGCCGCCCCGGCGTTGCGCGAGCTGCTGCCGGGGTCGATCTCGGACCAGCTGATGTTCGGCCACCGGGCGTGGGTCCACGTGTGGCCCGACACCGTCGACTTGGACCGTATCGTGCGTCGCCTGACGCCGGTTCAGGTCTTCCGCGACCAGCACGGCGTCGAGCAGGGCCCGACCGCCTGATCGCCGCTCCGGGGCGCGTTGCAAGCACGCCGCGCGGCTGCCACACTGCCGCCGGCAATCGCGGCGCGAGGAGCGAGGAATGAGCAGTCGGGACGCGGATCTGGCAGCGCGGGCCGAGGCGGTCATGACGCCCAACTACCGGCCGGCACCGGTGGTCTTCGCGCGGGGGGACGGGCCCTGGCTCTTCGACCAGGCGGGCAAGCGCTACCTGGACTTCGCCGGGGGCATCGCCGTGAACACCCTGGGCCACAACCACCCCGATCTCACGCGGGCCATCTGCGAGCAGGCCCGCGATCTGCTGCACGTCAGCAACCTGTTCCTCAACGAGCCGGCGATCCGCCTGGCCGAGCGCCTGTGCGCGATCAGCTTCGCCGAGCGCGTCTTCTTCGCGAACAGCGGCGCCGAGGCCAACGAGGCCGCGATGAAGCTGGCCCGTCGCTACATGCGGCTGGTGCGGGGCGAGGATCGCTTCGAGTTCATCTGCGCCCAGGACAGCTTCCACGGCCGCACGTGGGCGGCCATCTCGGCCACCGGGCAGCCCAAGTACCACGAGGGTTTCGGACCCCTCGTCCCCGGCTTCGTGCATGTGCCCTACGACGACCTCGCCGCGATCGAGGCGGCCGTCACGCCGCGTACCTGTGCCGTCTTCATGGAGCCGCTGCAGGGGGAGGGCGGGGTCATCACCCCCTCGCCGGACTTCTTGCCCGGCCTGCGCGCGCTCTGCGATCGCCACGGCATCCTCCTCATCCTCGACGAGGTGCAGACGGGCGTGGGCCGCACCGGGCGCTGGTTCGGCCACCAGCACGACGACGGCGCGGCGCCCGACATCATGACGCTGGCCAAGGGACTGGCGGGCGGCGTGCCGATCGGCGCGATGGTGTGCACGGCGGAGGTCGCGCGCGGCTTCGTCCCGGGCGCCCACGCCAGCACCTTTGGCGGCAACGCGCTGGCCTGCCGCGCGGGTCTGGCGGTCCTCAACGTCATCGAGCGCGAGGATCTGCTCGGCAACGTGCAGCGGGTCGGCAAGCACCTCGGGGCGGCGCTCGAGGGCCTCGTGGAGCGGCACCACGGGCTCGTCGAGGGGCGCGGGCGCGGCCTGCTGCGTGGCGTCGCGGTTGATCCCGAGCGCGTGGACCGCGGCCGGGTGCTGGCTGCGGCG
>CALBMW010001063.1 GCA_937896275.1 uncultured Myxococcales bacterium | reverse complement strand
CCGAGGCCACCTACACCTTCACCGAGAACGGGGCCACCAAGGTCATCTTCCCCAAGGTGGCGGATGGCGGCTGGGGGCGCGCCGATGTCCCCTTCCCCGCCTATGTGCTGACCCTGCCGCTTTGGCAGACGCTGCCCCCCAACGCCACCAGCGGGGCGAACGTGGAGCTGCCGGACGGCGCGATGCTGACCGCCCGGGACGCGCTCGCGCGGCTCGAGAAGGGCGACGCGACGCTCACCGCGGCCCTGTGGACGTACCTCGAGAAGGGCCCGCCCACGGCCTCGCTTTCCGCCGTCGAGGCGGCCACCGTCCTGAACCTGCCCGACCGTCAGGCACACTTGCTCCCGGTGCTGGGCGCGGCCGATCCGCGGCTGCGGGGCGCGGCGCTCACGGGCTTGGCGGGCATGGACGATCCCCCGGTCAACGCCGCGATCCGCAAGGTGATGGACGCTGACAGCGAAGGGGCGCTGCGCGACCGGGCGGCGGAGATCCTGAGCAGCTCGAAGGATCCCGCCTTCGCCACCGCGGCGCAGTACCACGCGCTGCGCAGCGAGGATCCCAAGGTCGTGGCCGCGGCCGCGACGGGCTTGGGCAAGTCCGCGCAGAAGGAGGCCACCGCACAACTGCTGGGCGTCCTGGGCCACGCCGCGCCGGAGGTGCGCGCGGCGACCATCGGCGCGCTGCTGCTGCGGGGGGACAGCAAGGTCCTGGTGTCGGCGCTCGCGGACACCAAGGTCGGCGCGCCGGTGAAGATCGAGATCGGGCGCGCGCTGGCCGAGAGCAAGGACGCCGGGCTGGGGCCCATCGGCCTGCGCTTCCTCGCCGTGAGCGGCGCCGGCGATGACTCGGCCGGCGCCGCGGCGGCCCTGGCCACCGACGAAGACGCGGCGACCTACGAGGCCCTGGGCAAGGCGCTGAAGCACGCCGAGCCGCCCACGCGCCGCGCGGCGGCGAGCGCGCTCTCGCGCTTGGGCAGCCCCCAGGGCTTGCCGCTGCTGGCCGCGGCCGACGTGGAGGACGCCGAGACGGGCGACGCCGTGATGACCGCGATCGGCGACATCTACACCAAGCAGGAGTTGGACGCCGTGCTCAAGGCCACACGGCACGACAACAAGGTGCTGCGACGGGCCGCCGTCGCCACGCTCGGGGCGCTGGTCGAGACCAAGGAGGGCAGGCGCAACCGCAAGAAGATCCTCGAGACCCTGCAGAAGCTGGCCAACTCGAGCGAGATCGCCGTGCGGGCGGCCGTGGCGCGCAGCTTCGAGGCGATGCCCGGCAACGACGTCAAGGCCGACATGCTGAAGCTCGCGGCCGACGACGCACTCGAGGTGCAGCGCGCCGCCGCTCACGCGCTGCGCGCCTACCCAAGCGAAGAGTCCATCAAGCTGCTGCTCGGTTTCGCGCAACAGCCGGACGCCGTGGTGCTGGCCAACGCGATCGAGTCGCTCGGCGTGCTCGAGAACCGCGAGGCGCTCGATCCGGTCATCTCGCGGCTGAATCACGACGACGTGCGGGTGCGCCGAGCCGCGACCGGGGCCCTGGTGCGCATCGGCGGCAAGCTCGAGCAGCGCAAGCCGCTGCTCTCGTTCTTCAGCGAGCGGCTGTTCGACGACGATCCCCAGGTCAAGCTCAAGGCCCTGGCCGGGCTCGAGCTGGTCAAGGATCCGCGCACGGTCACCGCGATGGCGGCGCTGCTGCAGGATCCCAGCATCGAGGTCCGCCAGGCCACCCTGCTGGCGATGGCGTCGACCGAGGACGCCGGCGCGGTGGAGGCCATCGCCGCCGGCCTCGAGGACGACGACAAGCGCGTGCGCCACACGGCCATCGACGCGCTGAAGGTGCTCAAGCAGAAGTCGGCTGTGAGGGTGCTGAAGAAGTACGCCGGCGCCGAGCAGGATCAGGAGCTCGCCGACCACGCCCGCCGCACCATCGCCGCGCTCGGCGGCTGAGGTCCGGATGGTCGGGCGTTCGGGCCGGCCGCCCACAGGAACGCTCGGACAGGAACGCTCGGACAGGAACGCTCGGACAGGAACGCTCGGACGGGAACGCTCGGACGGGGGCGCCCTGACGGGGCCGCCCTGACCGGGACGCCCTGACGGGGACGCCCTGATGGAGCCTGCGCGTCCCTCCCGAGGGCCGTCAGCGCGTGTGCAGCGCGCAGTGCCCGTCGAACACCCGCCTCACCGCATCGTTGAGCTCGTCGCTCGGCTTCACCGCGACGCCGGGCAACTCGAGCGTGACCACGCAGTCGTCGTCCGTGATCAGGCGGAGCGTCGCCCGACACTGGCCCTGGTGGTCCGGATCGGTGAGCAGGCGCCGCAACCGATCGAAGCGGCCGGCGTCGGCGTGGCGCGTGGCCACCTCCATCTCGATGCCGCGTGAGCGGGTCGCCCGCACTTCGGCCAGCGACACCACCTCGGGCGCCTCGGGCGGCTCCTCGCCGCGGCGACGCCGGCCGCCGAGGCGTACGCTGATGTTCGTGCGGTCCTCGTCGCGATCGATGCGCACCGAGCCTGTCACCAGCAGCGGGTCGTCCGAGGACAGCAAGGTCTCGTAGCGGTCGAAGTCGTCGCCCATCGCGATGATCTCGACCGAGCCGGTGTGGTCCTCGAACAAGATGATCGCCATGCGGCCGTCGCCGCTCTTGAAGCGCCGGAGCGAGAGCGAGGTGACGATGCCGCCCAAGGTGACGCGATCGTAGTTCTCGCGCCGCCCCAGATCCTCCACGCGGGCGGTCGTGTAGCGCCCCAACTGCTCCGCAAAACGGTCGAGCGGGTGCCCGCTGACGTAGAAGCCCAACGACGCCTTCTCGTTGGCCAGCAGCACCTGCGAGGGCCACTCGTCGATCTGCATCACGTCGGCGGGCAGGGCGTCGTCCGCCGCCTGGTCCTCCGCGCCGCCCAACATGTCGAAGAGGTTGGCCTGCCCGCTCGCGCGGTCGCGCTGCGCGTGCTGCGCCCGCTCGACCGCGGCGTCGACCCCGGCCATCAGCCGGGCGCGGGGGTGGCCGCAGAAGTCGAAGGCCCCCGTCTTGATCAGCGCCTCGATGGTCTTCTTGTTGACCCGCCGCAGATCCACCCGCTCGCAGAAGTCGAAGAGAGACTCGAAGGACCCCTCCGCGCGCGCCTCCACGATGGCCTCGACCGCCGTCTCGCCGACCCCGCGCACGCCGCCCATGCCGAAGAGCACCTTGCCGTCGACCGCGTCGAAGGCGCTGGCCGAATGATTCGCGTCGGGCGCTGTGACCTCGATGCCCATCTTGCGGGCCGTGCGGATGCCCTTGGCGACCTTGTCCGCCGTGTCGCGATCGTTGGTCAGGACCGCGGCCATGAACTCGACCTTGTGGTGCGCCTTGAGGTAGCCCGTCTGGTAGGTCAGCAGCGCGTAGGCGGCGGAGTGCGACTTGTTGAAGCCGTACTCGGCGAACTTCTCCATCAAGTCGAAGATGTCGCCTGCCACCTTGGGCTCGACCCCGTTGTTCGCCGCGCCCTCGGCGAAGATGGCCCGCTGCTGGGCCATGACGTCCATCTTCTTCTTGCCCATCGCGCGCCGCAGCAGATCGGCGCCACCGAGGCTGAAGCCGGCCATCTGCTGCGCGATCTGCATCACCTGCTCCTGGTACACGATGACGCCATAGGTGTCCTTGAGCACCGAGGCGAGCATCGGGTGCGGGTAGGCGATCTTCTGGCGCCCGTGCTTGCGCGCGATGAAGTCGTCGAGCATGCCCGAGTTGAGCGGCCCCGGCCGGTACAGGGCCACGGCCGCGACGATGTCCTCGAAGACGTCCGGCTTCAGCTTCTTCAGCAGCTCCTGGAAGCCGCTCGACTCGAGCTGGAACACGCCCTCGGTGTCGCCCCGGCTGATGAGCCCGTAGACCTTGGCGTCGTCGAGGGGCAGCGTGGACAGCTCGAAGCGGGCCCCGTGGGCGCGACGCCGGTTGACCATCTTCACCGCGTCATCGATGACCGTCAGCGTCTTGAGGCCGAGGAAGTCGAACTTGACCAGCCCCGCCTCCTCGACCTCGTCCTTGGCGAACTGGGTGATGAGCTCGTCGTTGGCCCCCGTGAAGACCGGGCAGTACTCCCACAGCGGCTTGTCGCCGATGACGACGCCCGCGGCGTGCATGCCGGGCGCCTTGAGCAGCCCCTCGAGGTTGAGCGCGATGTCGAGCAGGTCGCGGACCTTGTCGTCCTGGTCGTATTGCTGGCGGAGCTTCGGCTCCTGCTCCATGGCCTGGGTGAGCGTGATCCCGAGCACCTCGGGCACCATCTTGCTCAGCCGGTCGGTGTCGCTGAACGAGAACCCGAGCACGCGCCCGACGTCCTTGATCACGCCGCGCGCCTTGAGGCCGCCGAAGGTCGCGATCTGCCCCACGTTTTCGGCGCCGTACTTCTCGGTGACGTAGCGAATGACCTCGCCGCGCCGGTTCATGCAGAAGTCGATGTCGAAGTCGGGCATCGACACTCGCTCCGGGTTGAGGAAGCGCTCGAACAGCAGGCCGTAGGGGATCGGGTCGAGATCGGTGATGCGCAGGGCGTAGGCCACCAGCGAGCCGGCGCCCGAGCCGCGGCCCGGGCCCACCGGGATGTCCTCGTGCTTCGCCCAGTTGATGAAGTCCTGCACGATGAGGAAGTAACCGGGGAACTTCATGTCCTGGATGATCGTGAGCTCGAGGTCGAGGCGAGCCTGATAGGCCTCCCGATCGACCACCTTGCCCACGGCCTCGAACTCGGCGTAGCGCGCCTCGAGGCCCGTCTGGGCGCAATGCTCCAGGAAGGACTCGATGTCGTAGGGCGCTGGCACCGCGTAGGTCGGCAGGAAGGTCTGGCCCAGCTCGATGTGCGCGTCGCACGCGTCGGCGATGCGCACGGTGTTCTCGAGGGCGTCGGCGAAGTCGTCGCCCATCTCGGCCCACATCACGTCGGCCGGCTTGAGCCAGAAGGCGTCGGTCTCCTGCTTCCTGCGCCGAGGGTCGTCGAGCGTGCGCCCCTGCCCCACGCACAGCAGCACCTCGTGCGCGCGCGCGTCCCTGCGATCCATGTAGTGACAGTCGTTCGTCGCGACCAGCTCGATCGCGAGCTCGGCGCCGAGCGCCCGGAAGGCGGCGTTGACCCGCTGCTGGTCGGCGGTGCCGCTGGGGATCACCTCGAGGTAGAAGCAGCCCGCCTCGAAGGTGTCGCGGTAGGCGATGGCCAACTGGCGGGCGTGATCGGGGCGATCCTGCAGGATGGCCTGGGCGATCTGGCCGTCGGCGCAGGCCGACGTGGCGATGAGGCCTTCGCGGTGCGCGGCGAGCATCGCGAGGTCGACGCGCGGCTTGTCGTGTCGCAGCCCCCGCGTGTAGGCGAAGCTCACCAGCTTGCACAGGTTGGCGTAGCCGGCGTCGTTGCGGGCCAGCAACACCAGGTGGAAGGCGCTTCGATCGTCCTCGGCCGGCTGATCGAGGCTGCCTTCGGCGACGAAGACCTCGACCCCGAGGATGGGCTTGATACCCGCCGCCTTGGCGCGCTTGTAGAAGTCGACCGCCCCGAACATGTTGCCGAGATCGGTGCAGGCCACGGCCTTCATGCCGAGCTCCTGAAGCCGCGGGAACAAGCTCTTGAGGCGGATGGCCCCGCTCAGCAGGCTGTACTGGCTGTGCAGGTGGAGGTGGACGAAGTCCTTCAAGGCGAGGCTCCCGAGGCAGGCCGCGGTCACGCGTGGCTCAGCACGTGGCTGAACAAACGTTCCCTACCTACTCGGGCCGCGGGCGGGTGTCAACCGTCGGCTGCGCGAACGTGGCGCGGCGCGTCAGTCCGTCTCGTTCACGCGCTCGCGCAACTCCTTTCCCGTCTTGAAGAAAGGAGCCCTCTTGGCGCGCACGAAGACCTCGTCTCCGGTCTTCGGGTTCCGGCCTCGGTAGGCCGAATACCGTCGCACCTCGAAGGAGCCGAAGCCGCGGATCTCGACCCGCTCGCCTTCCTTGAGTGCATCGCACATCGACGCGAAGATCGTGTTCACCACGATCTCGGCCTTGCGCAGATTGAATCCATCGCGCTGGGCGACGGCCTCGATGAGCTCACCCTTGGTCATCGGAACCTCGACGGGCCGTCCAGTTCAGGGTGGGGCAATCATGCAACCCGTTGAAGTCTTTGGCAACAACGCGATTCATACGCCGCGACGCCGCGGGCAGAACCTCGCTGCGGCGTCGGCTGCGAGCAACGCTGTGAGGCACTCTCCCTCGAGCCCGAGCCCCGGGAGGCGGTCAGGCCCAGCGAAGACCAGGTTGCGGGGCCCCCCACGCGCGGGGTCGCGAAAAAGTCCGAGCGGGTCGAGCGACCTGTCGGGCGTGGGCCAGGCGTGGGGCGTGGGGGCGGCCACGTCGAGGCGCGCGAGCGGCACCAGATCATCGAGGGGCGGCGGCGCGCCGTCCCCCCACCAGGTGACCGCGAGGCCCTGGCCGTCGACCCGCACTCGCGCCGCCGGGCCGCCCGGGGTCGCGAGCCAGGCGCAGGGATCCTGCAAGCCCGGCGAACGATCGGCGGCGTCCAGGGAGACACGCAGGCGGCCCCCGGGCGCGGTGGGGCCTGCGTCGGAGGGGGCGGCCGGCCACACTCGGCGGAGGGCGGCCGCCCCGTCCGCGAACACGACAGCGTGCGCGCCGAAGCGAGCGCCGTCGTCAGTGAGCACCGCGTCGACCCGCCGACGTCCGGCGTCGAGCGCCACCGCGACGGGCCGATCAGCGACCACGCCGCCATAGGTGGCCAGCTTCTCGCGCACCAGCATCGCGAGGCCCGCCGCGCCGCCCTGCACCGGCGCGATGCCGTGACACAGGTGCCAGATGGCGCGGACGCCCCCCAGGGTCATCGGACCGTCGGCTCGCTCGGGGCGACCGGCGAGGGCCAGGAGCGCAGCGATCAGCGCTCGGAGGGGTTCGGCGTCGGTCCATGGCGTCGGGGTCTCGAGCAGTTGGCGCGCGGGCTGAGCGCCCAGCGCGCGACGCAGCGCGCGCCGCGCGCCGAAGCCCGAGGCCGGCAGGTCGGTGGTGCCGTCGAGGAGCGTGTCGAGGGGCGCCGCGTAGCCCTCGATGCGCTCGAACAGCGCCCACAGCGCCGCCCCGTCGTCGGGGAACGCGGCCCCCAACTCGAGGCCACGGGGGCCAATCTCGGGCTCGAGGCTGAAGCGTCGGTCGGGCAGCGCCACGGTGACCGCGCGCGGGCGCCCGTCGAGCCGCGTGCGGATGGCGTGAACCAGGCCGAGGTCCTCGAGCACGCGCCGCACTGCGGGCGCGCTGTCGAGACCGAAGAGGGGCACGTCGGAGCGGGCGCCGTCGAATCCCAGGGGGCGCAGCACCCGGACGCGGTACTTGCGGCGCGCGAGCAAGGCCGCACAGAGCAGCCCCGCGAGGTCGCGCCCGATGACGACGACGTCGTAGTGCTCGGCGCGGGCCACGGCGGCGATCGGCTCAGGCCCAGGTGACGCCGGCGCCCGGCTCCAGCCGGCCCATGACGAAGGCCCGCTCGCCCGCGGCGCCGAGCGCCTCGACGGCGACGGCGGCGCGGTCGGCGGGGACCACGGCGCACAACCCGACGCCCAGGTTGAACGTGCGTCGCATCTCGTCCTCGTCGACGGGACCCGCCGAGGCGATTCGCCCGAAGATCGGCGGCGGCGTCCAGGCGGCGGCGTCGAGGCGCGCGCCGAGCCCAACGGGGAGCACGCGCGGCAGGTTGCCGGGCAGACCGCCCCCGGTGATGTGGGCCATCGCCCGCACGGGCACCGCCTCGCGCAGGGCCTTGACGGCGCGCGCATAGATGCGCGTCGGCGTGAGCAGCTCGGCGGCCAGATCCGCGTCGCTCTCCCAAGGCAGCACGCGCCGGGCGAGCGAGTAGCCGTTGCTGTGCAGGCCGCTGCTCGCCACCCCGATGACGGCGTCGCCGGCTACGACCTCGCGCCCATCCAGGATCCGGTCGCGCTCGACCACGCCGACCGCGAAGCCCGCGAGGTCATACTTGCCGGCCGCATAGAAGCCCGGCAGCTCCGCCGTCTCGCCGCCCAACAGCGCGCAGCCGGCCTGTCGGCAGCCGCCGGCGATGCCGGCGATGACCGCCTCGGCCTGATCCGGCGCGAGGCGGCCGGTGGCGAAGTAGTCGAGGAAGAACAGGGGCTCGGCGCCGCAGGTGATCAAGTCGTTGACGCACATGGCGACGAGATCGATGCCGACCGTGTGGTGCTCGCCGGTGTGGAAGGCCAACTCGAGCTTGGTGCCGACGCCGTCGGTGGCCGAGACGAGCACCGGATCCCGCCAACGGCCTGCGTCGCCGAGCGCGAACAGACCCGCGAAGCCGCCCAGCCCGCCGAGCACGCCCGGCCGATGGGTGGAACGCGCGAGCGGACCGATCCGGCGAACGACATCGTCGCCCGCGTCGATGTCCACGCCGGCCTCGCGGTAGGTGACGCTCATGACGGCGGCACGCTACGGCAAAGGGGCCGGCCTTGCAATCCAGGCGGCGCCGGGGCTACCTACGCGCCGTGATCGTCGACGCGCTGATCCCCGCCCTGGACGAAGAGGACAGCCTGCCGGGCGTGCTGGCGGGGCTGCGCGGCCGCGGCCTGCGTCGGGTGGTGGTGGTCGACAACGGATCGCGGGACCGGACG
>CALBMW010001062.1 GCA_937896275.1 uncultured Myxococcales bacterium | reverse complement strand
CTCACGGTGCGCGACAACGCGGGCTTCGGCGTGCGCGTCGAGGGTCACCCCGTGGGCGCGGCGGGGCTCGAGATCAGTGGCACCCGGGGCGACGACTCGGCGGCGCTGATGGTGGTGCAGTCGGGCCGGCACGCGGTCGGCGATCCGCGCGCCAGCCTGGTGGTGCTCAGCGATCTGGCCGGGCTCGACGTGCACGACAACGCGGGGCGCGGCGTGTTGGTCTCGCACGCGCTGCTCAACCAGGGCGGGCGCGCCCTCGAGGGCCCGCGCGTCGTGCTGCGCGATGGCGCGGTGCAGGGCAGCGGCTTCCAGGGGGTGGCCGCCGTCGAGTCATCGGTCGAGCTGCGCAACCTGCGCGTGACCGGCAGCCACGGCGTCGGCGTGTGGTCGGCGGGTGTCTTTGCCCACCTGATCGACGTCGAGATCGAGGGCGTGACGCCCAGCACCGCCGGGCTGGCCGAGGGCCTCGTCGTGCAGGGCAGCCCTGCCTGGTGGTCGGTGGCCGATCGGGGCCTGGTGACGGCGGGCCTGCGCGTGAGCGGCGCGCGCGGGACGGGCGTGCGCCTGGACAACGGCGCCTACTTCTTTGGCGGCGAGCTGCGCGTGGCCGAGGACGGCGTGCACGACAACGGGCTGGACGCGACCCTGGCGGGCCCGAGCTGGGTGACGGTCGCTCAGGCGCCCCGCGTGCTCGGCGCGGACGTCGAGCTGGGCATGCCCGGTGAGCCCAACCCGCTGCGCGCCGACAGCGTGCCGGCGACGACCGGGTGCCGCGCGCGCCCGGAGAGCTGCAACGGGGTCGACGACGACTGTGATGGGACCATCGACGAGGACTTCCCGGCGCTGGGCGACGCATGCCAGATCGAGTGCCCGGGCACCATCGCCTGCGATCCGGGCGATCGGACGAGGGTCCGGTGCGACGCGCCCTCGGTCGGCCCGCAGGGGGTCTGCGAGATGATCGACGAGATCGGCTGCCAGACGACCTGCAGCACCGCCCAGCTCTTGCTCGGCGCGTGCAACCTGCTGAACGGGGGCGAGGGCGACTGCGGCGACGCCGGCGTGTGCACGCCGTCGCTCGACGAGGCGTGCAATGGCCTCGACGATGATTGCGATGGCTACGTGGACGATGGCGTCGACTGCCCGGAGGGTCAGGCCGTGCGCTACGGCGTGCCGACCGTGGCGCTGGACGCCGCGCTCGCCGATCTGCTGCGGGAGGGGAAGCGTCCCATCGACGTGCAGGCGGCCGGCGAGGGGGCCTTCGGGATCGTCGCGGGCCCCGAGGGAGAGCCCTGGTACCTGGCGTCGGACCTCGACGCGGCCGAGGTCGCCGACCTCGCGTCGCTGCTGCCCGGCGAGGGCAAGCACCCCTACGGCCTGACCGCCTATGTCGTCGACGAGGTGGTGCGCCACGCGGTCCTGCTCGAGGCCGACAACGGCGTGCCGTGGACGCTGTCCGTCGATCTGGACGACGACACCTTCGGGGCCGAGTCGGCGCGCATGCGGCGGCTGGGGTGGCGCGCGACGCGCGTCGCCGCGGCCGAGGATCCGATTCGGGGGCCGCGCTATGCCGTGCTGTGGGAGCAGATTCAGGGCGAGTGGATCAGTCAGGTGCTCTCGCCGGCCGATCTGCCGGGCTTCAACGCCGAACAGGAGGCGAACGGGTTGCGGCTGCGTTCACTTCAGGCGACGTCGGTGCCTCATCTGATCGGCGTGTGGGTCGCGGCGCCCGACGAGCCCTTCCTGGCCATCGAGGCCGAGCTCTCCGAGGAGCAGCTCGCCTACCAGCAGGGCGCGCTCGCCGAGCAGGGCTTCCCGCTGCGCGCGCTGGCAGGCTGGACCAACTCCAACGGCGAACGCCGCTACGCCGCGGCGTGGGCGCAGATTCAGCGCTGATCGAGGTCGCGCTCGCACCCTTGACGTGCCCCCGCTCGGGGCGGCGTGACCCGAGGGCTTGCGCACCGCCCGGTACGCGATGAAGCTGGGTCGGGCCAGCGGGGGCGCCTTCCTGGCGCGGGCTCGACATGACGTCTCCGAGAACCCCGTGACTTTCTTTCGGGAGCAGGCATCGCCGTGGAGAAACAGGGCGCCGAGTATCGCGCACCCGGCAAGCTGGTCCTGCTGGGAGAGTACGCGGTGCTCGGGGGCACACCGGCGCTGGTCGTCGCCCTCGATCGCCACGCTTATTGCCGCCGCGTCGACGGTGGTGACGCCCAGCGCGGCCACGAGCTTGGCGTCGCGTTGCGGGTGGACGCGGGGATCCACGGGAGCCTGAGCTGGCCGGCGGATCGCGATGTCGAGCGGTTGCCGTTGGTGCGCGGCCTGCTCGCCCGCCTCACCGATCCGCCGCCGGGTGAGTACCACCTCGACAGCGACGCGCTGTACGGCGACACGCTGTACGGCGACACGCTGTACGGCGACACGCTGCACGGCAACACGCCGGTGGGCCGGCGCAAGCTGGGCCTGGGCAGCAGCGCGGCGAGCACGGTGGCGCTCGCGGCCGCATTGCGAGGTGATGGGGTGCTCGACGACGACGCGCGCCGGGCGATCTACCGCCTCGTCCAGACCGTGCACCGCGAGGTGCAGGGCCTCGGCAGCGGGGTCGACGTCGCCGCCGCGAGCCTGGGGGGAGCGCTGGCCTACCGCTGGGTGGAGGATCAGGCGAAGGCGCCGCCGGACGGCCTGGAGACGGCCGACGGCGTGGGTCACGCGGAGGTGCTCCCGCGCTCATCTCATCCGATTCGGGCGGTGTGGAGCGGCGACTCCGCGAGCACGGCGAGTCTGGCCAGGCTGGTGGCCGCCTGGGGCAAGCGGGATCCAGCGGGTCTTCAGCGCCGCATGGCCGATCTGAGTATGGCCGCCCAGCTTGGGATTGACGCCTGGCGAGGCGGCGATCGAGAGGCCCTCGTGGCCGCGGCCGAGGCCGGACGACACGCGATCGACGCGCTCGGCCGAGACGCCGGCATCGCGCTGTTGACCGAGACGCACGTCGCGCTGCACGACCTCGCGGCCCGCCACAGCGCGGGCGTCAAGCCCACGGGGGCCGGCGGAGGCGATCTGGCCTGGCTGTATGCCGAGGATCCGGACGCGGAGGTGGCCGCGGCGAAGGCGTTGGTCGAGGCGGGGCACCTTGTCCTCGAGCTCGGGATCGCCAACGGCGTCGAGCGGGTGGGGTGAGCGCGGATCGATCGAGCCTGGGGAGCGCGCCCTCGCGGAGGGGTGAAGATCGATCCCGGGCGGATCAATGACGCGCAGCGCGTGGTCGACCCGGGTACACGTGGTTGCGACGTGCTCGGGGTTCGCGGGGTTGCGACGTGCTCCGGCGACGTGCTCCGGGTACACGTGGTTGCGACGTGCTCCGGCTGACCAGCACGTGGCCGGATGAGCAGCCTGCTAGAGCTGGAGTGCCCCAGTCTACCCGCGCTCATGCGCGTCGCGCGGCGCGCGGCGCGCGCATGAGCGCGGGTGGCCGGGGGCTGAGGTCAGCGCGCCATGCCGTGGCGGATCGCCCAGGCGCAGGCTTGGGTCTTGGACGACACGCCCAGCTTTCCATAGAGCTGCTTCACGTAGGACTGCACGGTGCCGATGCCGAGGCCTAGCGCGGCGGCGGTCTCGGCGTAGGTGAGGCCGCGGGCCAGGCCGATGAGGACGTCTCGCTCCCGGGGGGTGAGGTGGACCTCTGGCGGCGCGGGGTGGAGCGCTCGCAAGAGGTGGCCGGCGACGCCGCTGGAGATGGGCGTGCGCCCCTGCACCGCTTCTTGGAGCGCGCGGACCACCTGCGCGGGGTCCTCGTCCTTGAGGACGTATCCGGCCGCGCCCGCCTCCAGCGCCGCGAGCACGGTGGGCGCGTCGTCGGATACGGTGAAGGCGAGGCAGGGGAGACCTCGCGCCGCCAGGGCGCGGATCGCTTCGATCCCGGAGTCCGGGCCCAGGTGCAGGTCGATCAAGGCGGCGTCGTAGTCGGCGGCGCGCGCGCCCAGGCCGTCGGCGAGGGTGCCGACGGGCGTCGGCTTCAGGCCCGCCCGCGCCAGCACCGCGGTGACGGCCGCGCGGGTCGGCGCGTGGTCTTCGATGATCAGGACGCGCGACACCCACGAAGGTACCATTTCGGCGGACTCGAGGGGGCGTGGTTGCGAGACGTCGAGCCGAAGGACGAGGAGGCCCGCGCCATCAGCAATGTGCGGGCGCGGTACGCCGACGGCAGCCACCGCTGGCGGACCCCGACGGCGACCCTCCTCAACGTCGGGCTCGTGGGGCTGCTGGCCGGCCTCCCGGCGCTGCCCGGCGGCGCGGGTCTCACAGGGGTGCCGCTCGGCGTCTCGCTCATCGCGTTCGGAGTGGTGGCCTGCGCCTCGGTCTCGGCGGCGATCGCGCACGCGGTCGCCGGCGTGTGGTCGACCGCCTACAAGGTCTTCACGACCCTGGAGTCGGCGAGCTGGTGCGCCGCCAACGTCGCGCTCGTCGGCTGGTCCGGCTCGGCCCGCAGCGTCTATTGGATGTCGCTGGGCGCGCTGGTGGTGGTCACCGCGACGACGGTCCGCCGGCACACCGTGCTGCTGTGCGTCCTCGGGGGCTCGCTCGCTGGGCTGGTCGCCTGGTTCGTGTGGCAAGGTCATCTGGCGGACGCGCTGCTCGCCGGGGTCCTCGGGACCGCGCTGCTTTGGTTCCAACGCTTGTCGACCACCAGCGGCTGGGCGGCAGAGCGGGATCGGGCGCGGGCAGAGCTCCTCGCCGAGCGCCTACGGGACCAGGAGCGGGCCCGCATCGCCCGCGACCTTCATGATGGGGTGGCCGCCGAGTTGACCGCGGCCCTGTGGCAGGCCCAGGCCCTCGACGGAGAGAACGCCGCCGAGGTCCGGGGGGTGGTGGAGCGGCTGCGGGCGACCCTGGCGGATCTCCGGCGCGTGGTTCGCGGGGCCCAGGGGGTCGCGATCTCGGCCCGCGCGCTGGCCGACCTCTGCGATCAGGCAGGAGAGGCGATCGTCGCGGCGCACGGCGAGGCGCGGTGGACCTTCGACGCGCAGCTCGAAGCCCCCGCCGCCGCGCTCGCACCGAGCGCTCGGGAGCACCTCGTCCGGGTGGTCCAGGAGGCGGTGCTCAACGCCCTCCGGCACGGCCGCGCGCGTCAGGTCACGGGGGCGCTCTCGGTCGGCGCGGGGGTGGTCCTCACCGTAGAGGACGATGGCGTCGGCTGCCCTTCGGAGCGGCTCGGTCGGGGGGGGACGGGCAACATCGCGCAGCGCGCGGCGGAGCTCGGCGGGACCGCCGAGTGGGCGGCCCGCGCTGGTGGCGGAACGAGGCTGACCTTGCGGTTCGAGCCCTGAGAGCCTCCCCTTACCGTACTCGTAGACAAACCGCTTCTCTGGTTCTCTGCGGGCTGGCGACGCCCCGTCGGTCGCACGCCAAGTGGGCGCACAGCACCAGGGGAGCCGCGGTGGGACTCGTCGGCAGTCCTGCGAATGGTCGTTGACCCGGTACCCGGGCCCCCTCACACTCTGCACCTCCACCTGATCTTGAAGGAGTGCCGCAGATGACCTCCACCTCGTCCGCCGTCCTCCGCGTGCTCGTGCTTAGCATGGTCGCAGCCGGCTGCTCCTTCGCGGTCGACGTCGTGCCCACGCCCACAGCTCCGAAGTTGCAGCCCAGCGCTTCCGCGGAGATCGTCCGAACCAGGCCAAGGGGACATCCCGTCGAGCTTGGGACGATCAACCTTCAGGGTAACAACTACATGGATGCGTCCGACTGCGACGCGCGACTGATCATCGAGGCGCGCAAGCTCGGCGGGAATGTCGTGTTCGCTCAGCCGGAGGAAAGCGGCATTGGACAGGGCCCGCGCTGTCGCGGCGTCGCCTACTTCGTGAAGTAGGGCGACTGTCGGATAGCGCATGACCCAAGCCGCGTGCGTGAGCGTAGTTGTCGCCCGATGTCGCCGTCCCATTCTGCCGCCCCGCTGGGCCGGGCGAGAGCGGCCCCCCTCACCCCCCGAATCAACTGGATACCCCGCCCACATCGAGCCTGTATGCGGTCACGCGCACACCGCGCACCACGGGAGGAACCCCGATGACCGCCACGACCGAAACCAGCACCACGGCCGACGACCTCGAGGCCCTGCGCCTGCCCGAGCTCCGCGCCCTCTTCGAGAGCGCCACCGGCGAGCCCGCGCGTAGCCCCAACAAGAAGTACCTGGCGCGCCGAATCCGCGAGGCCCGAGCCGCCGCGCAGGACGCCGACACCGCCGCGACCGGCGAGGGCGCCCAGGTGATGGCCAGCGCCGAGGATCACGCCGCCGCCCCCGACGCCGCCACCGCGCCCGACGACGCCACCGCCAACGCCAACGCCAACGACGAGGTGGTCGCCCAGCCCGCCACCGCCAACGCCAACGACGAGGAGATCGCCCGCCGCTACATCGCCGGTGAGCTCAAGCCGCGGGCGCTCACCATCCCGCAGCTCCGCGCCGCGTACCGCCTCGCGGTTGGGCGCGACAGCCAGTCCGTCGATCGACGCTACCTACAGTGGCGTACACGCGAAGCGCTGAAGGGCAACGGGCCCGTCGGTCCCCTGCCCCGCCGCGCCGGCGCGGACGTCGAGCACAAGGTGCTGCCCCTGCGCATGCCGGCGCCCGTGGTCGAGGCGATGGACGCGGCGGCGAAGCGCCTCGGGTACGCGACGCGCATCGCGTTCCTGCGGGCCGCGGTGGTGGCGCTGCTGCGGGCCGAGGGCGAGGGCGAGGCGGCGGACATCATCGCAGTCGGCTGACCCGCTGGCCACTCACCGCCCCTGCGTCAACGCCTCGTGCCACGCCGCCCGCCCCGACCCCACCAGCGACAACCCCGCGTAGGCGTCGGCGGTGACGAGCCCCGTCGGCATGCTCACCGCGAAGTCCAGCGCGTCGACCAGGT
>CALBMW010001061.1 GCA_937896275.1 uncultured Myxococcales bacterium | reverse complement strand
GCGGCATGCCCGGCGTGGGCGGCATGCCCGGCGTGGGCGGCATGCCCGGCGTGGGCGGCATGCCCGGCGTGGGTGGCGTGCCCTCGGCGGGCGGCGGTCTCCCGCCACCGACCGGCTTCGACGGGTCCGCGGGATCCCCGATGGCGGCGGGTCTCATCGCGCCCGAGGACGAGCTGCCGCGGTTGCCGGACGACGACGCCGCCCGGGCCTTCGCCGCGGGTGACGAGGAGGCCGAGGCCCCCGACCAGACGGTGGCGAAGCCCCCCAAGGGCGGCAGGAGGCTCCCCAAGCCGGCGCTGATCGGGGCCGCCGCCGCGGGCGTCCTGCTGCTGGCCGCCGCGGGCATGTTCTTCGCCGAGATCGGTCCCTTCGCGCCCCCACCGAAGCCCGAGCGGCCCGTCGCGGGCACGGTGGTGAAGGAGGCCCCGCCACCGGTGGTGCCCGACGCCGGCACCACCGTGGCGGAGCCGGTCCGCCCGGACGAGGACGGCATGATGCCCACGGCCGGCGCCACGTTGGCCGAGTTGGCGGGCTATCGGGACGCGATCGGACAGCTCGAGGCCGAGGGCGACGCGCTCACGCCCGAGCGCAAGGCAGAGCTGGCCGAGCTCTATGCGTTCGGCGCCCTCGAGTTCGGCGACAACCCGCAGTGGGCGGAGAAGGCGGCCGAGATCACGGGGGCATTCGACGAGGCGATGGCGGCGACGGACCTCGGGCAGCGCGCCACCTTGGCTGCGACGCTGGCTGGCGGCGCGCATGAGGCGATCGCGCCCGTCATCGCCTTCGCCGACACCCGGGTCAAGGACGCCCGGGCCCAGAGCCTGAAGGGCCACGCGCATCTTCGCGAGGGTGAGCTCGCCAAGGCCACGGAGGCCTTCTCCCGGGCCGTCGAGCTCGACCCCGAGTTCCTGCCGGCGCGACGGCTGGTGGGCGAGAGCGCCCTGCGCGCGGGCGATCTCGACGTCGCGCGCAAGGCCCTCGAGGATCTCTACGCGCGCGCGCCCGGCGCGCCGAGCGTGGTGAACGCGCTCGCCGCGATCGAGCTGCGCCAGAAGCACACGGACCGCGCCCGCAAGCTGGTCGAGCAGGCTCTGGGCTTGCCCGAGGAGCGGCTGGCGCCTCGACGCAAGTCGGAGGCCTTGTTGCTGCGTTCCCGCATCGAGAGCGCGGAAGGCGCCGACGACGCGTCGGTCGCGAGCCTCCAGGACGCGATCCGGGCGTGGCCCGGTAACCTCGAGGCCATCGACCTGCTGAGCGAGCGCCACTTCGCGACCCACGACTACGAGAAGGCCCTCGAGCAGCTCGAGACGCTCGAGACCAACGGCGTCCAGAGCGCGCAGATCGCGATCAAGATCGCGCAATGCCAGCAGGCCTTGAACCAACCTGACCGCGCCGAGAAGACGCTCGAGCGTGCGGTCGAGGCGTGGCCGAAGGATCCGACGGTGCACGTGGCGCAGGGCGACGTCTTCGTTGGTCTTCGTCGGTTCGACGAGGCCCGCGCGAGCTACGACAAGGCCCTCGAGGTCGACCCCGTACACCAGCCGGCCGTCCTGAAGATCGCGACGCTGATGGTGAAGCAGGCCCAGGTTCCCGAGGCGATCGAGTACCTGAGCGCCGCGCTCAAGAGTCGCCCCGACGCCGCGGAGTTGCACGCGGGCCTGGCTGATCTCAACAAGCTCATGGCCGAGATCGGCGATAACCGGTCGCTGCTCGAGAAGGCTGAGCAGGGCTATCGGAGGGCCCTGGCGCTCGATCCAGGGCTGGTGGCCACGCAGGCCAGCTTGGCGCGCGTCCTGCTCGCCCTCGGTCGGCCAGCCGATGCCCTGGAGCAACTCGAGAGGCTGAGCCAGCGCCCAGACTTCCACGAAGACATCAGCAACGAGTTGGGCACCGCGAAGCAGGCGCTGGGGCGCATCGACGAGGCGATCGTTCACTTCGACGACGCGCTGAAGCGGACGCCAGAGAACGCCGACCTCCTCATGGCGGCAGGCTGGGCCCACTTCGAGCACGGCGATAACACGCGGGCGCGCGATCTGTTGAGCAAGGCCATCACGCTCGACGGGAAGCTCTACTACTCGCAGTACGCCATCGGTCGCGTCGACTACGCCGAGGGGCATCACGAGGCCGCCGTGCAGCGCTTCAAGCAGGCGCTCGAAGAGGACAAGCGGAACTACAGGTACCGCTATTGGCTCGGGCGGGCGCTCGAGGCGCAGGACGACAAGTCGGCGTACAAGGCGGCCCGCGCCGAGTACGACGCGGTGGTTCAGGCGAAGAAGGACGCGCCGGCCGAGGCGGGCGAGCTGTGCGACGCCTTCTACCGTCGCGGGCGCATGGAGGCTCGCGTCTTCACTCAGTGGAGCGCCGCGAAGGAGGATCTCGAGCGCGCCTTGAAGTGCGCGCCCGACCGTGCGGACGTGTGGTTCGAGTTGGCCAAGGTGCAGGAGCAGAGCAATGACCTCAAGGCCTCGCTCGCCAGCACCCAGAAGGCCATCAAGCTCGATCCGAAGATGGGGTTGGCCTACGACCTGGCCGGCTACCTGTACCAGACGCGCCTGCGGCCGGCCGATGTGCGGTCCGCGCAGAGGATGTACGACCAGGCCCTGAAGAACGACGCCAAGATCGCGCGCGCGCAGTTCGGTCTCTGCGCGATTCACAACGCCACCAACAAGGGGTTGGCGCGCAAGCACTGCCAAGCCTACCTCGATCTCGAGCCCGACGGGCTCAACGCTGACCTCGCTCGGGAGTACTTGCGCTGAGCCAGGGCTTGCGCTGAGCGGGACCCGCGGGTACACCAGCCCTCCTCACCCGGGAGGGCAGCCCATGCTCGACATTCGCGAAATCAGCCGTGATCCGGAGGAGTTCCGCCGTCGCCTCGCCCGCCGGGGCGAGGTGGTGGGGCTGGAAGAGGCGCTCGCGCTCGACGCGCGTCGCCGGACCCTCATCCAGCAAGGGGACGGGCTGCGCCACGCCAAGGGCGAGGCCGAGGCCGGCATGCGGACGGCCGACAAGCAGAGCGAGACTTTCGCGCGGTTCCGCGAGCGGATGCGCACGGTCGGGGCCGAGATCAAGGCGGTCGAGGCCGAGCTCGCGCAGGCCGAGGCGGCGCTCGCCGACTTGATGCAGGTGCTCCCCAACGTGCCCGCCGCGGCAGTGCCGGACGGCGCAGGCGAGCAGGACAACGTCGAGCTGCGCAGTTGGGGCGAGAGGCCGCTGTTCGACTTCGAGCCGAAGCCGCACTGGGCGATCGGCGAGGCCCTGGGTCTGCTCGACTTCGAGCGCGCCGCGAAGATCACGGGCGCGCGCTTCACGGTCTACCGCGGCGCGTTGGCCCGGCTCGAGCGGGCGCTCGCGTCCTACATGCTGGATCTGCACACGACCGAGGGCGGCTACACCGAGATCCTGACGCCCTTCCTGGTCAACGCCGACTCGATGTTCGGCACCGGACAGTTCCCCAAGCTCCGCGCGGACGCCTTCGAGACGACCGACGGGCTCGTCCTGGTGCCCACCGCCGAGGTGCCGCTGACCAACCTGCATCGCGACGAGATCCTGCAGGCCGAGCAGCTGCCCATCCGCTACGCCGGCTTCACCGCGTGCTTCCGTCGCGAGGCGGGCGGCTATGGACGCGACACCCGCGGCCTCATCCGCCAGCATCAGTTCCAGAAGGTCGAGCTGGTGCACTTCGTGGCACCCGAGGACAGCGACGCCGCGCTGGCCGAGCTCACCGGCAACGCAGAGAAGGTGCTGCAGGGGCTCGGCTTGGCCTACCGGGTCGTCGACCTGTGCGCGGCCGACCTCGGCTTCGGGGCCACGCGCACGCATGACCTCGAGGTCTGGCTGCCTGGGCAGGGCGCCTACCGTGAGATCAGCTCCTGCTCCAATTGCGGGGACTTCCAGGCGCGGCGGGCCAAGATCCGCTTCCGCGCGCCCGGCGACAAGAAGCCCCGGCTGGTCCATACGCTGAACGGATCGGGGCTCGCGATCGGGCGGACGGTGGTAGCGATCCTCGAGAACTACCAGCGCGCCGACGGCACGGTGACGGTGCCGCCGGCGCTCCGCACCTACATGGGTGGGCTGGAAATAATCGCTTGATCGTCTCAACGCCCCCGACTATAAGAACGGGCGCTCTGGCGCAGTCAGGGCGCCTCCGGCGTCAGTGAGTTCAGGGCGCCTCCAGCGCCCGTGAGCGCTGTGGAGGAGTGGCCGAGTGGTCTAAGGCGGCGGTCTTGAAAACCGTTGCGGGGCAACCCGCCGTGGGTTCGAATCCTACCTCCTCCGCCACTTGGCTTCGGTTCGTTGACATCACCGGGCGCAGCGTCGATACGGAACCGCGTCGACGGGGCGCGGCACGGCGTTGGGTCTTCCGGCGCAGGTGGGCCTTCCCCGGTACAGCGTTGAATTTACTTGGCGCAGGCGGGGCGTTTGCCAAGCCGAGGAGAGGTGGCCGAGCGGCTGAAGGCGCTCCCCTGCTAAGGGAGTATGGGGGTAACCTCATCGGGGGTTCGAATCCCCCCCTCTCCGCAACTGCTCGCTCTTTGGCGAGCGAGCCCCCGGGCCAACGTGCACTCGTAGCTCAGCTGGATAGAGCATCGGTCTACGGAACCGAGGGTCGCAGGTTCGAATCCTGCCGAGTGCGCCAGCCCGATCGCCATGCCGCGGTCGAGTTCATGTCATGAGCGTCGCCGTCATGATGATCGCCGCATGAACGCCAACGGGTTCAGCGACGCGTCGCTGGATCGTTTCGACGATCACGCCTGGATGGGCGCGTGCTTGGTGCTCGCCCGACGGGCGGCCGCGCGGGGCGAGGTGCCGGTCGGTGCCATCGTCGTGCGCGACGGAGCGGCCATCGGACGCGGCTGCAACCTGCGCGAGGCGCTGCATGATCCCACGGCCCACGCCGAGGTCATCGCCTTGCGCGACGCTGCGCGTCACGTCGGTCACTGGCGCATCCTCGACGCGACGCTCTACGTCACGCTCGAGCCGTGCGTGATGTGTGCCGGGGCGCTGGTGAACGCGCGGGTCGGGCGGCTGGTATACGGCTGCGCCGATCCGAAGGCTGGGGCGGTCACCTCGTTGTACGCGGTGACGACCGATGCGCGCCTGAACCACCGTCTGCAGGTGACGGCGGGCGTTCGGGCCGCCGAGTGTGCGGCGTTGTTGAGGGGATTCTTTCGCGCTCGTAGACCGCGGCGCGGTGGTCCCTGACGCGCGACCTGATTTTTGAAGTTCGTGGAGAGGTGGCCGAGCGGTCGAAGGCGCTTGACTCGAAATCAAGTGTGGGTTCGCCCACCGTGGGTTCGAATCCCACCCTCTCCGCAATCTTGCGCCCACCGAGGGCGCTTGGTGAGACGGCGAGACCGTCGCGTGGAGAGGTGACCGAGTTGGCCGATGGTGCACGACTGGAAATCGTGTGTGCCTGAAAAGGTACCGAGGGTTCGAATCCCTCCCTCTCCGCCAGGTCGGCGCGCCCAACAGGCGCGCCGAACGTGAAGCTTGTGATGGCCGGGCCCGACGATCGGAGACCGTGAACTCCGCCAGGGCCGGAAGGCAGCAACGGTAGCGGCACCTCCGGGGTGTCGGGTTCCGGTCATCGACCTTTCTTGGAGTCCCAGCGCGCCGCCCGGTGCAGTGCTCACTGTGGAGGGAGCGTCGTGTCCTACCTCGTCCTCGCCCGCAAGTGGCGACCCGGCACCTTCGACGAGGTGGTGGGTCAGCAACACATCACCCGCACGCTCAAGAACGCGATCCTGCAGGACCGCGTCGCCCACGCGCTGCTGTTCACGGGCAGCCGGGGCGTCGGCAAGACCTCGTGCGCGCGCATTCTGGCGAAGGCCCTCAACTGTGCCGAGGGCCCCACCGTCGAACCCTGCGGCAAGTGCCCGGCCTGCCTCGAGATTATCGATGGCAGCTCGGTGGACGTCTTCGAGATCGACGGCGCCAGCAACAACAGCGTCGAGCAGATTCGCGAGATTCGCGAGTCGGTGAAGTTCTTGCCCACCCGCGGCAAGCGCAAGATGTACATCATCGACGAGGTCCACATGCTCTCGACGAGCGCCTTCAACGCCTTGTTGAAGACCCTCGAGGAGCCGCCGGACCATGTCCTGTTCGTCTTCGCGACCACGGAGCCGCACAAGATCCCCGAGACGATCCTGTCGCGCTGCCAGCGCTACGACTTCAAGCGGATCGCAGAGCACGACATCGTCGACGCCATCGGCCGCATCGCCGAGCGCGAGGGCCTGACGGTGGAGCCGGCGGCGTTGGGCCACATCGCCCGCGAGGCCAAAGGGGGCATGCGGGACTCGTTGTCGCTGCTCGACCAGGTCATCGCCTTTTGCGGTGACACGATCGCCGAGGCCCAGGTGCGTGACGTGCTCGGGATCGCCGACCGTCGCACCCTGGCCGATCTCACGGCCGCGGTCCTGGCCGGCGACGGGGCGGTCGCGCTGTCCCTGGTGGACGAGCTTCACCGCTTCGGCCTCGACCTGCAGCGCTTCGCCGCCGCCTTCGTGCAGCACTTACGCGACTTGATGGTGGTCAAGGTGGTGGCGGAGCCAGGCCGCCTCGTCGACTTACCCGCGGGTGAGTTGGCCGCGATGGCCGAGTCCGTGCGCGACGTGGCGCCCGCCAGCCTGCACCGGCTGTTCAACGCCTTCTTGCAGGGTGCCGACGAGATCGGCCGGTCGCCGTTTCCGAAGCTCCTCTTCGAGATGACGCTGCTGCGCATGTGCCATCAGGGCGCCACCTTGCCGCTCGCCGACGTCCTCGACGGCCTCGCACGGCTCGAGGCACGACTGGACACCGAGCTTCCGCCGGAGCCCGTGGGCGCGGCCGACGCGCGCGCGGAGTCCGCTTCGCGCCACGGCGCCGCGCCGCGAGGCGACCGCGACGCCTCTCCTCTCG